>NZ_LAJX01000258.1 GCF_000963695.1 Methylocucumis oryzae | reverse complement strand
GTAGACTAAACCGTCATTCCGGCAGGGATTGCCGGAATCCAGTCGCCATGGATGGCAAAGCTTCAAGCACATTCCGTGTGTCCTGGATCTCGGCAATCCCTTAATGCCAAGGATGGCATGTATTAGAGCAACGCAGGAGCAGTTGCCGAGCCGAGATGACGTTGTACACACTTTAGTTGTCCCGTCTTAAGTGGGTAGCCCGCCAGATTAACACTACCATCATCAGCCAACATGCGTAACCTACTCCGCTTTACCGCTGTACTTGCTGTATTATTCAGCTCTATAGCTTTCGCTACCGATGAATTAAGCGCTTGTTTACAACACCCGGATTCCTCGCCTAAACGCTTAAACCCCCAGTTATTTGGCGTCAATATGTTGTATTTTAATGAGACAGATGGGCTACGCGCTAAGCCTAATTACCAAAGCCAATTAACCGAAATGGGCATTAGCGTATTGCGTTTTCCAGGTGGCGTCGTAGCAGATAATTATCATTGGGCTAATGGCAAGTCGGAACGAAGCAATCGACGTCCTAAAGGTCATGCGGGTTCTGCGAAAGATTTAAGCTTTGATGAATTTTATGTATTAGCCCAAGCACTTTCTGCCGAACCGACGTTGGTACTCAATTATTTATCGTGGCTAGAAAAAGACCAGATTGAAGGCGCTTATCAAGAGGCCAGTGCTTGGGTGGATTATGCGAACAACAAACAACACCCACACATTAACTATTGGGAATTCGGCAATGAAGTGTATGAGTACTTACCCGAAGAACACGTCACGGCAAAAGCCAGCCTCTATGCAACGCATTATTTGACGCTGAAGCAAAAACTACACGCTATTGATAAAACACTAAAACTAGGCGCAGCGATGCCGGAAAAACTCGACCTAACGGCGCGCGGCGATAACGCGCCTTGGTGGGCTAGCTTTTTGACCACCGCTGGTAGCGAAGTCGATTTTTTAGCCTTACATTATTACCCTGGCTTGCCCGTTAAGCGCTTTGTTGAATCTGGCACCGGGATTCAAGAATGGCTCACTAAAGTCAACGACACGATTAAACAATACGCAAACCGGCAAATCCCGCTACATCTGACCGAATGGAATATCGCCTTATGGGATAAGTCAGGAAAACAACAATTACTAGAGCGCGATTCGATTTGGCAGGGCTTGTTTGTCGCCGAAGCGTTATTTGATTTTAATGCGCAAAATGTGCAATTAGCCACGTTCTGGCCGCTACGCACTGAAAAAGGCGCAGGCTTATTAGCATTAAAGCAACAACAAACGTTTATCTCCGGTGAAGTTTTTAAACTATTAGCGCCTTTACGCAATAGTCGCATTAGCAACGATTGTAAACAATCTGGTTTACGCGTACTACGCTTAGCCACTGAACACGGCTCGGCCATCTTAGTGATTAATAAAAAGCCTAACCAAACCTTGTCGTTAACTCAGCTATTAGGCAAAGAAGGGCGTCTTGTCAGTTTGACGCAACTCACCGGCAATGAACATCTTAGCCATAATTATCATCTCAGCGCTCCAATAACACCGGCAATGGCTTCGTTAACTAACTATTTATTGACAGAGCCTGGGATATATTTATTCAAGATTAAAGACCTTGGAGTCCATATAGGGTCATAACTAAATTCAAGAGAGCATAACAACCGTAGTTTTTCCTCAAGGCAATCCAAACCAATTATCGGTATTCCTACGACTCAATTGACAGTTGGTTTTTATCAAATTGAAATAAATATTGGCTGAAGTTCCACAACAAAAAAGCCCGGTTTCGCTGCCGAAACCGGGCTTTTGTCAATCAAACGTCAGTCAAACCTTAGCTTAACCAAACTGGGTCTGATGCTAAGCTCGCTAAGCTAGGTAATTCAATACCGGCAGCGGCAACATCATCGGCTGAGACATTGAAATACACATCGGTCATATCTCTTGAGCTGCCATTAGCCATTACGACACTGCTGCGCTCTAAATGCAAGTTACCTTGTGCATCGATTTCTGGCACTTCGATAAAGCTGACATTTAAGCTCACAATACCGGCATCCGCTAAGCTAATTAACTCACCAGCATCAGTTGCATGATTGCCGTTAGCATCTTGCCAGATTTTAAGGCTAGCAAACTCTGCGTCAGATGCATTAACCACACCATCGCTGTTGCTGTCGTAGTTAGACAATTTAGCGAAACCATCGCCTTTGTTTAAGCCACCAAACAATTCGTTAATGCTATCGATACTGCCATTGCTATCGCTGTCAACCGCTAAGAAACCATCTGAGCCCGATAACCAACCGGATGAGATTTTGCTGCCGTTGCCTAATAGGTCAAAGCTACCCATAGAGGCTGAGCGAGCAACAGTTTGTACACCGTCACCGTTTAAGTCAATCACCAACGGTGTAATACCTGCATCTCTAGTCGTATCATTTTGACCAGCGACTAAGGTAAATACATCGGTTTTAGTCACGTTAGTGGTAGAAATACCATTACCGGCAACATCAGAGTCAATCGCATCGTTGCTGCCTACATCTTTTGGCGCCCACTTCCAGTTGCTCATGTTATTCCACTGGTTGTAGTTGTAATGCCAAAACGTTGGTTTTATCGAATTGCAAGTAATAGCTACCTGGGTCTAAATTCGAGAATTGGTAATTACCCCAATCATCAGTCTTCATCGATGCGACAAAGGTGTTGTCAGCTTTATATAAGGTCACAGTAATACCTGCAATACCTGGCTCTGATGAATCTTGTAAGCTGTTGTGATTCATATCATCCCAGACTTTATTGCCTACCGAGGCTTTCGCACAGAATATACCCGCATCGACGGTCAAATCTTGCTGACCGGTTGCCAACGTGATGATATGGCTAGAACCGCTACTATCAACGTCAGAATCTACCGAATCGTTACTACCTTGATTTTGCTTAGTAAAGGCATAACCATTGACACCATTAAAGATAACTTGGTATTTGCCTGCATCTAAGTTATTGAAAATATAGTTGCCTTTGCTATTCGTCGTTGTCGTTGCTGTAATATCATCATCAGTACCAAAGACACCATCAACGCCAGCACCTTTCAGTGTAACCTTGACACCGCCTACGCCATATTCACCGCTTTCTTGAATACCGTCGTTATCTTTATCTAACCACAATTTATCGCCAATAGAGGCTTTAGTTGTAGTCGTGAAACCTGTGTAATAGGCGTCGTCTTTATCAGTCACTTTCTCAGTACCACCAACAGCATCGGTACCAGTGACTGTACCGGTATTTTTAATCGTACCTGCGGACGCTGTTTCTTTAGCGGTATATTTCCAGCTTTCACCAATATCTAACCAGCCGTTATTATTGGTATCGCCGCTAACATAAGTTACGGTCGCAATTCTGTCATCAACCAACTTAATATCTTTTAACGCGCTATCGCCAGTATTTGTGACGATATACGTGAACGTCACAGTGCTACCAACTTTGACTTGTAAGCCCGGAGGCGCATCAGCATCATATAATGTTGTATCAACTGTGCAGTTATAAGTTTCTTTCGAACTACCCCAATCGCAGCCTGAGCTATTTTCTTTGCAGAAACTGTTATAAGTCTCGGTGTAATTGCCACAGCTTAATGCGTATTTGGTTTGGGCGCAGACTTGCTCTTTGGTATACGCATAACTGACTTTGTTATGGCAAGCATTTAAATACGCCGCGACGCATTCACGCAAGAACGCGTCTTGCCCACCGCCTGTTGTGCATAACACTTGGTATAAGGATTTATTGCCACCTGAACAATTGGTACCAAACACGGTATTAAAGTTATCGGAAAGTTTGCAACCCGTGCCTGACCAGTACGCGCCACTCCAACTATTGGTATAGTTATTTTTCCAATGCGATGCTGAAGCGCCTTCACCATCGCAGCTATTGACTGTGGTGCAAACCGTACCCGATACATATTTTTCGACGTCGATGCCGACTTTATAGACACCGGCATCAACAGTTAAGTCGCTTTCGCCACTCTCTAAATTCACGGTACCGCTACGACCGGTTGCGACCACAGCATCAGAATCTTTCGCATCATCACTGCCTTGATTAGACTGCGTGTACACATAACCGGCAGGTTTTGAAAACTGCACTTGGTAATTACCAGGATCTAAACCAGTGAATAAATAATTGCCATTATCATCGGTAGTGTCAGTCGCTAAAATTTCATCATCGCCATCACCGAAAATGTTATTTGCGCCTGCACCCATTAAATTAACGGTTAAACCAGAAATACCGGCTTCGTTATCATCTTGTACTCCATCGGTATCTTTGTCGTACCAGATTTTGTCGCCTAAGCTCGCTAATTCATAGAAACCGGCATCGACACTGATGTTGTCATCACCGGAAGCTAAGGTATACGTGCCGGTGAAGCCGCTGGTACCCGCATCGGAATCATTTAGATCATCGGTCGTCCCGACATCGGCGGTACTTAAAATTGAGCCATCGCTGGCAATAAATTTGACAACATAGTCGCCAGGAACTAAGTCAGTGAATTTATACGCGCCGTCGCTACCAGTAACTTGGCTAGTGATAGGTGT
>NZ_LAJX01000257.1 GCF_000963695.1 Methylocucumis oryzae | reverse complement strand
AGAATTTCAACTTTTGTTTCTCACCAGCCGCAAGATTAGAAACTTTTTATTCAGCGAGATATGAAAAGGCGTTTTGCGCAATCAGCCGCTCTAAATGTTGACGCTCTTTATGCCAATCGATAACTTTTGGTATGGGTGCGCGGGACAGTACTAGGTTTTCTAATACTGTCATTTCTGGCACTAACGTAAAATGCTGGTACACCATCCCTAGGCCTAAACGATGCGCATCGCGAGTACTTTGTATGTCGCATTCGCGGTTATCTATCAACACCGAACCTTGATCGGCTTGGTAATAACCCATAATGCATTTAACTAGCGTACTCTTTCCCGCACCATTGCCACCTAATAGCGCGTGAAACGAACTTTTTTCTCAGCTTAAAAGAGACGTCATTCAACACCTGTAATGCGCCAAAGCGCTTAGCGATACCAATCGTTTCTAACGCGTAAGGATGAATATCTACAGCATTCTGAACTGAGCGTGTCATGTAATGGCCTCGACAAAATGAGCCGAACTGGACACCGCACCAAATACCCCGCCTTGCATTTTAATCATTTGTAATGCCGCTAAATGATTGTTGTAATCGGTTGCACCACAACAGTCTTCTAACAATAAGCACTCATAACCTCGGTCATTCGCATCCCGCATAGTCGTGTGAACGCAAACATCAGTGGTGATACCGGTTAAAATAATATTGCTAACCCCTAAATTACGCAGTAGCAAGTCTAAATCCGTCGCATAAAACGAGCCTTTTCCTGGCTTATCGATAATGGGTTCAGAGGGTAAAGGGGCTAATTCTGGAATAATATTCCAACCTGGCTCACCCCTAACTAATATCCGGCCACACGGACCTTCATCACCGATACCGGCACCGATTTGTTGACTACGCCAACGCTTGTTAGCCGGTAAGTCCGCTAAATCAGGCCGATGACCTTCACGGGTATGTATTACGTGATAGCCTAATTCCCGACACGCCGCTAATACGCGTTTAATCGGTTCTATCGGTGCGCGTGTTAGCGATAAATCGTAGCCCATCTTATCGACGTAACCGCCTTCGCCACAAAAATCAAATTGCATGTCGATAATAATTAAACAGGTATTTTCAGGGCGCAAATCGCCATTATAGGGATAGAGATACGGGTCGCTTTTGATAAATTTAGACATGGAGAACCTCACTTGGTAATAGAAAGCTCGCCGGGGGCTCCGATTAACGCACGTTGCGGCGAGCAGGTAGCAATCATCAATGCCAAAGTAAGCAAATAAGGTGCCGCATTGAATAAATAATAACCGCTGGTAAAGCCAATCGATTGCAAGGCCGGTCCTATTGCCCCAGCACCACCAAAAATAAGCGCGGCATAAAGACAACGCATAGGCTGCCAACGCGCAAAAACAACTAACGCAACAGCAATTAAGCCTTGCCCACTGGATAATCCTTCATTCCAACTCCCTGGATAATACAAAGACAAAAAAGCGCCGCCGATACCTGAAAAAAAACCGCCGGTCATCGTGGCCAATAGCCGCACCGTATTCACAGGAAAGCCAAGCGCCTCAGCCGCATCTTGGCTATCGCCAACGGTTCTTACAATAAGCCCCCAACGGGTATGCGTGAAAAACCACGCTAATAATGGCGCTAACGCTAACCCTACTAAAAATAATAAATTAATTTCAAGGGCCGCTTTGACTTGCGGAATATCACTCCAAAAACCAAAGGAAAAAGAGGGTAAATGAGGTGCGATCGGTTGAATAAACGGTTTGCCAAGAAAAAAGGCAATGCCATTGCCTAATAACATTAAAGCAATACCAACGGCGATGTCGTTAACTTTGGGATGACCACAAATCCAGGCATGGATTATGCCTAAAACCGCACCTGCGCAACCTGCTGCCAGCACACCTAGCCAAGGGGATTGAGTAAGATAAGCCGTAGCATAAGCCGTCATCGCGCCTAAGACTAAATTAGCCTCTTGGCTCATGTTGATTCGTCCGCTTTTCTCAGTTAAGCATTCGCCTAAACTGACAAACAAGTACGGTGTGCTGGTTCTAATGGCACCTGCAAGAATGGCCAATAAAACGCCCCAGCCACCAATATCTGTGCTATTCATTGTTGCTCTCTCTTTATGACGCTTTCAAACGTCCATACCAGGTTTCACTAAATAAGATAAAGGTAAAAATAATACCTTGTAAGATAAAGACGGTTGCATCAGGTAAATGATGACTGCGCTGTAACAACCCCGAACTTGCTAAAATACCACCTAAAAAAATAGCGACA
>NZ_LAJX01000256.1 GCF_000963695.1 Methylocucumis oryzae | reverse complement strand
GGTAAGGGGATTCGCCGATAGGCAATCTACCATTTCGAGGCGAGCCGATGACGGCTTGCTATCGCGAAACCGTCCTACGGAAGAATATTTCACAAAACACAACTCATTGATTATATTGTTATATTCCTTAGCTTAATGGCAGTGACGCAGAGGGGGAACTAAAAATGATTTTTTGGGTGCATGGAATGCACTTGTTTGATTAAGCCCCAACATGCTTAAACACGCGCTGGGGCTTAAGTGTGTTCATCAACGTCCAGCAGCGCTGGCTTCAGGTACTTCTAGTAAACGTCCTGAGCGTACATCATAAATATAGCCATAGACCGGTATTTCAGTGGGTACTAGGGGATGGGATTTTATTCTGACAACATCTTCTAACACGCTTTGGGCTTGGTTTTTTATTGTTAGCCAATTAATATAACGCCCCTCATGTGAGCCTGGTCCTTCACAGCAATCGTGCCAGCCGTCAGCATCAACACTTGCTGTTTTCAAGCTACTGCTGAGCAAGTCACTCATAATGTCATTAGTAAACGTTTCCATGCCGCAATCGGTATGATGAATGACAAACCATTCACGCGTACCTAGTAATTTATATGAGATGACTAATGACCTTATCGCATCATCACTGGCTCTACCACCCGCATTACGGATAACATGGGCGTCACCTTCAGTTAAACCGGCGAATTTAGCCGGGTCTAGTCTTGCATCCATGCAGGTTAAAATAGCAAAACGCCGACCGGGTGGCATTGGCAAATCGCCTTTGTCAAATTCAGAGGCGTAGTCTCGGTTAGCCATTAAAACTTCATTTAATACGGAATTCATGCGCAATCCTCGTAAATGTTATTATTGATTTTTATGGCTACACTCATTAGTAGGGACAGGGTGTTTACGTTGGTAGCCATTTTTTATAAAGCCCGGCAAAGGCTAGAAAGCCTCTGTCGGTGTTAGGTACTTTACCATATCTCCATTCCGCTAAGCCATTTCTATGAGTTTTTGCAACAGTATGTCTTCATTTGAGAATCAATTGTATAGCGCAGAGGCGATTAAGGCCTTGGAGCGCTATGTTATCGAGGTGTTACAGATTCCCAGTAGCGAGTTAATGAACCGAGCAGGAACTGAAGCGTGGCAGGTATTAATTAGGCATTGGCCCACATGTAAGCGTTTAGCCGTATTTTGTGGTGGCGGCAATAATGCTGGGGATGGTTATGTGGTCGCTTGGCTAGCTAAATCGGCGGGGTTAGACGTGGTGGTGTATGCGTTGACGGCTCCGGAGCGTCTTAGCGGCGATGCGCTTACTATGTATACGCGCTACTGTCAGGCCGGTGGGGTTACTGAGGCTTATTCGTCGTCAAGCCTTGTTCAGGCAGAGCTTATTGTCGATGCATTATTCGGCACGGGTTTAAATAAACCGGTGACTGGACTTTATGCCGAGGCTGTTCAAGCAATTAATGCGCTTGCCGTGCCGGTATTAGCGCTTGATATACCCTCAGGTTTACATGCAGATACGGGAATGGTTTTAGGCTGTGCCGTTAAAGCGGCGGTCACTGTGACGTTTATCGGTATTAAACAAGGTTTAGTAACGGGGGATGCAGGTGATTATTGCGGGCAGTTGCATTGTGCTGCGTTATCAGTACCTGATGAGGCGTTTGCGCAAATTAAAAGCTCTGCTCACCAGGTGGTGCAGCCTAAGTCTTGGCCTAAACGTTTGCGTAACAGCCATAAAGGTCATTATGGTCATGTACTCGTTGTTGGCGGTGAGGTAGGTTATACCGGTGCTGCTAAACTAGCGGGCACGGCGGCGTTAAGAATCGGGGCTGGACTAGTCAGTATCGCGACAAAAACAGCTCATGCAGCGATGCTGAATATAGACCAGCCAGAGTTAATGTGTCACGGTGTTGATAATGGCTTAGCGTTACAAAAGCTACTTGAAAACAAAGACGTGCTGGTGTTCGGGCCAGGTTTAGGTCGTAGTGCTTGGGCCAAAGACCTGTTCAGTGCAGCTATGTCTGCCAATATACCTATGGTGGTCGATGCCGATGGTTTAAACCTGTTAGCGGAGTCACCGTTAAATAAGCCTCAATGGGTGTTAACGCCGCATCCGGGTGAAGCGGCGCGTTTATTGGGTTGTACTACTAAAGTAATTCAGCAAAATCGTTATCAAGCGGTTTCAGCATTACAAGCGACTTATGGCGGTGTTGTGCTATTGAAAGGTTTTGGTACGCTTATCGCTTCGGAGGGCGATATTGCGGTAGTGAATTCAGGTAATCCGGGCATGGCGTCAGGCGGTATGGGTGATGTGTTAGCCGGTGTTATCGGCGGGTTGTTAGCTCAAGGTTTACCTGCTTGGGAAGCTGCACAACAAGGTGCGTTGATGCATGGTTTGGCAGCCGATATGGCCGTGGCGGAATATGGTGAGCGAGGTTTATTAGCCAGTGATTTATTTAACTATTTAAGACGGTTAGTCAATTAGCTTTGCGGAGAGTCATGACGGAGTTTTTAGCAGATACAGAAGCAACAGAGGCAATAGGCGCACGTTTGCTCAAGCAGTTACCAGAAAAAAGCGTGGTTTTTTTACACGGTGATTTAGGGGCTGGTAAAACAACATTAGTGCGAGGGTTTTTACGTGCGTTAGGTTATAACGGTGCGGTGAAAAGTCCGACCTATACGTTAGTTGAGCAATACGACGTGAGCGGTAAGCAGGTGTGTCATTTTGATTTATATCGCTTAAACAGCCCGGAAGAAATGGAATATTTAGGTTTTGCCGATTATTTAGAGCAGGCCGATGTGTGTTGGATAGAGTGGCCGGAAAAAGCCTATGGCTATTTGCCTTTACCAACAGTAGAAATTTTTCTTGATTATCAAGCAACTGGTCGAGTGATACAAATACGGGGCTTAGCCAATAAAGAAATTTAATGTAGCTCTGGAAAAACAATAACATACTGCTATAATTTAAACTCATTTATAACTTATCCCGCCAACTGCTATGAACGTCTTTCAGCAAACTTTGTGTGTTATAGGATTGCAGCTATTATCGGTAGCGGTTTTTGCACAATCTGTGCATGTAAAAGACTTAATGTATTCGTCATCATCGTCTAAATCTCGGTTAAGGTTTAATGTATCAGCGTCTCCTAAGCATAGAGTATTTGTGTTAGATAAGCCCTCTCGATTAGTAATTGATATTGCTAATGCCGTATTAGACGCTAGCCCAAAACAACCTGTCGCTTCGCATCCGTTATTTGCCAAAATTAGAGCAGCGGCTAAAAATGACAACGATTTGCGTATTGTTGTTGACTTAAAAATGCCAGTGCGTGCCGAGCATTTTTCGTTAGCATCGAGCAATAAAAATAGCCGTTATTTAACTATAGACTTAACCAATAAAGTTCCACTATCCCAGTTAACGCCCGAAGTGGCGGGAGTACAAGCCTCTGCGCCTAAAGCAGCTGATGCAGATTCAACACAACCACCACGAATCAAAGCGCAGCCGCAGTTACAACAAGCTTCTGTGAGCGAGCCTATTGTCGCTGAATCTGAGCAGCCTGCTACGCTAACAGCGGTTAAAACATCGCTTAGCCCTACAAGCGCTTTGTAGTGGCTATCGATGCGGGTCATGGCGGTGATGACCCTGGCGCACACGGCGTGCAAGGCACTGAAGAGAAAGTCATTACGTTTGGCGATAGCAAAAAAAATTAGCGGCGTTAATCAGTGCGCAACCCGGTATGAAAGCTGTATTAATTCGTAAAAAAGATGTTTATATCGATTTAAGAAAACGTATGGAACTCGCTAGACAAGCGAAAGCCGAGCTATTTATTTCAATTCATGCCGATGCGTTTAAAGATACTTCGGTTCGTGGGGCATCGGTTTATACGCTATCGACGCGTGGTGCTTCTAGTGAAGCCGCGAAATGGCTGGCTGAAAGTGAAAATGCTGTTGAAGTAGGCGGAGTGAGCTTAAATGATAAAGAAGATGTGTTAGCGTCTGTGTTACTAGACTTATCGCAAACTGCAACATTACAAGCCAGCGACCATTTAGCGGCTTGTGTATTGAAGAAGTTTCAATCGATTAGTCCCATGCATAAAGATTCTGTACAAAAAGCAGGCTTTATGGTGTTAAAGTCCCCCGATATTCCATCCATTCTGGTGGAAACTGCGTTTATTTCCAATCCACTGGAAGAGCAAAATTTGCTGAGTCCCAGTTACCAAACCAAAACCGCTAGAGCGATTTTTTTAGGCATTGTTGATTATGTCAATAACAATGTTCCAGTTGAAAGTCGCGTAGCGGCGTTGTCTGAACACTGATAGGCGTTGGTCTTATATGTCATTGAAACATCGTTTGTATGCGTTTTTAATTCATTTATCCATCTCGTTTATCGTTGCTTTATGCGCGAGTTTGTTGGTGTTTTTAGTTTGGTATCCAGCACCATTGCAAGACGCTGTCGGCGTGACAAAAATCTTTTTAATGTTACTCAGTGTTGATATTGTCATTGGGCCTGTGATTACGTTTATCATTTATAGTCCAGGTAAACCTTCGCTAAAATTTGATTTATCAGTGATTGCGTTATTTCAGATTGCGGCGTTGTTATATGGTATGCATACAGTTTATTCTGGGCGGCCTGCGTTTGTGGTTTATAGCGTTGATTTATTTGAGGTGACGCGGGCGTTAGATATTGATGCAAAGAGTATGGAAAAAGCCATTGCTGAGCATAATCCTAATGTTGAGTTAGGATGGTCACCGCGTTGGGTAGGCGCTTTGCCCTCTAAAAATCGTGAGCGTAGACAGGAAATTATGTTCTCTTCTGTGCAAGGTGGGGCTGATTGGCCACAATTGCCTGAATTATATGTACCCCTGAGTGACGTTAAAACACAAATACTGACCAAGGCTAGACCATTAGCGGATTTATTAATTTTGCATCATAACAATGCTCAAGTAGACAGCTTGATAAAGCGTTTTCCCTAATAACGAGGTAAAGTGGGTGCCGTTACGCGGCAAAGTGAAAAACATGACGGTATTAGTCGATGCCAATAGCGCTGAAGTACGGGAAATTGTTGATATTGACCCTTGGAATTAAACCGGTAGGCTGACGTTGCCATTTGTTTTAATAAATTTCGGCTACACACTTTAGCAGGGACAGGGTATTTAGGGTGCAGGTGTCGGCAGCACTCTGAATATCCTGTCCCGCTACGCTGGTAGCTTAAATATCGTTCTCTAGGCATAATCGGGTCGGCACAGAATCCCGTTATTGTCTACATGCATTTTATCCCCGGTCGGCCAGTTTTTAGTTTTATCTTATCCCTGCATTATAACTCAATGCGTCATTAACCTATTTCAATTTGTCCAGACCCACTAAAAACAGTCGGTGTGTGCTCTTATTATCTGTTCAGTCGTATTTAAGCGTAATAATCTGGTCGGTCTTTGGTGATACACTAAATTAGACTGATAAATAGTGTTATTTTTCTAGGTGAGTCTTTCATAATGTTTTTTAAAGGTAGAGCGCTAAAATGAAATAGAATGGCTTGCTCTGTTTATGAATTGACTAGCAACTGCGTGTTCTAGCGTCATACGATTGAGGCTACCATCTGAACGGTGGGGGCAAACAGTAACTGATCAAATATAATTAAAAAGTCGCTTAACCAGCACACATTGATTTTAATGCTCACAGGAGATTTATATGTCAGCGTCAAACAGCTTAAGCCCCGATCCGTCCATTCAACACTTGACGCGCAATACGATTGCTTTAATTTTGGCCGGTGGTCGTGGTTCGCGTTTAATGAATATGACCGATTGGCGGGCAAAAACCTGCCGTACCGTTTGGTGGTAAATTCCGTATCATCGACTTTCCGTTGTCAAAATTGTGTTAACTCA
>NZ_LAJX01000255.1 GCF_000963695.1 Methylocucumis oryzae | reverse complement strand
TACATGAGCATGTACTTGCAGGAGCAACAGCATTAATAGAAACAGCTAATGAAAAAAAAGGTTATTACGGCCCACCAAAGGTCTAATACTAATCTTTTTAAACTTTTTTKTGGTTTTGTTCATATCAGGTTGGAGTGCCTTAGATACGTTGCAATGCAACATATCTACCAAAAAACCGAAAAGTTAATATTTCATTGTTTAGTTAGGTAAAAGCCACAAGGGAGTCGCTATTTTTGCGAAAGCTTGTTTTGGGCATCCGAGCCCAAGCAATCGGCAAAAAATGACGCGATAGCCAATACCTTTGGCTGCCCCGATGCGTTCCTTACTACTCGTTATGGTGCGGCTATGCTGGGTATTTAGGAAAAGCCTTAAGCACTTAACTCATCTTGCGGCCTTATATACTTTAAACGGTTAAGTTTTCGTTTTTTAGGGTGCGCTGTGCGCACTTTATAAGTTATCATTAAAAATCAATGAAAAAAGGTGCGCACAGCGCACCCGGCAACACAAGATACCGAAAACTTGACCGTTCAGAGTATACACTTTCTCTAGTTAGTAGGGACAGGATATTCACCGTGCAAGTATTGACAGCAGTGATACTGCCGCCAAACCGACAGGGATGTATTCACGACGTCCTGCGCTGTGAATGCCCTGCCCCACCCGATGAAGCAAATTTTATATGCTGTATCACTTCAACGAATCCATATACTGCCGCAACACATCTTTAGCTTTATCCGTCCCGTCTAAATAGTCATACCAACCATCACTCTGTGTGCTTAAATAACCGAACAACTCCAGCGCCAACGCATTACTACCATCGGTCATAATGCTTCGCAGAGTCTCTTCAGGAATGATTGATTTAATATTTGATGTTTGCCAGTCGCCATTGCTTGCCGCCGTAATCGCTTCCATCAAAAGCGTTTTTCCATCTTTACCGTTAAATACTAGCTTTTGGCATTTATCGTCATCCCAAACAGTAGCGGGCGTACAGCCTAACGCAGCAAAATCAATCGCTCCTGATACGCGTTTTGCGCCACTGCCGCCCGCAATCGCTTGCACATAGGCTTTAGCTATCGCCACCTCGGTTGAATCCGGTTTACGCTCGCAATACTCTTCCACTAACTCTAAGCCATTATTATTGCGTAGCAAATTAGCTCCAGCTTGGCTTACAGGTCTAATCGCCCCTTGATGCTGCGTCCATTTAGCTTTGCAGGAATTCGCGATAAATTCTTGCGAGCGAAAACATGCATCATTGCCATACTCCAGCGAAATATGCCCTATGCGAAATTTACCGCTATTATTTGCTAACCAAGGATTACCCCATTGCGTGATAAGTTTTGGATCCGTACAGCTAACGCCGATAAGCTCTGCCCATGTCGTCGCAAACGTAATGTACTCACCGCCATAAATTTTATAGCGATAGACTAGTTCAGGGCCATTTTTCTTAAAGATTTCACCACTCCATTCCCATAATTTTGGCCCAAGCCTAGCGCCACGGGTCACTCTATATTCATACGGCGTATTGGCTTTCCATGCTACAGCGCTAACATCACTACCGCCACAACCGTAATCATCTATGCCCGAACCATCACCGCCGCCGCCCCAATTCGCTTGGCGTTTTTTCACTGCTTTTAGGAAAATATTGCAACCCCACATGTCCCCATGCAGTGGTGGTATTTTTACATGCATCAGGCGCTTTATCGGCAGGTTGGGGATAAGCAAAACCATCCGGATACGCCATATCGCTAAAATTTGTTTGCAAAGCCCAGTAATACAATACAAAGTCATTAGCATAGGTATCTTTCGCTGAAGGCAGCGTTTTAATCGTAAAATCTACGCCCGCCGATGTGATTTTGGCTTGTTCGGGACTTGTAGCATCAAAAGGCCAGTTAAACGTGCCATACATGCCACCGGCTCCCGTTGCTTCCAGTTGTGCTTGTAAAATGGCTTTAGCCTTACCATCACCATCGTATTCAGGGAACCAAGAGCTGTCGCGCTCGCTTAATAACTTAAATAGCAACCGCACATTATCAAAAGTTGTATCATGCAAATTGCCATAAACCCGGCGTAAATCCTCTAACGGCACTAGCGTCGCTATATTAGCCGCCGTAATCGACTCCATTAACACCGCTTTACCATCTTTGCCTTTAAACACCAGCTTTTGACATGCATCATCAGCAAACACCGTCGCCGGTGAGCACCCTAAGGCGTCAAAATCAACCTTACCGGCTTGCTTAGCACCCGAGCCTGCGGTAATCGCTTGTATATAGGCTTTGGCAATATCTTCTTTTAGCGTAGCCCAAACCGGTACGGAGACCAGACTTAAAGCAATCACACCGGTTATTTTCATATAGCGTTTCATCTTCCCACCCCTTTATTAATCAATGTTATTGTCATTGGATGAAAAGATTTTGACATTCAGAGCCTAACCACCACAAGATTTTTTTGAAATTTATCACATTTTTGAGAATGCACTGACAAAAACCAAATAAAATATCTTGACTATTAAACCTTTTGTCTTTTTTGAGAAAGTATGCTCGGCTCAGTGTAAACACAATCGGAGCGCAAGGCTTACCTTGCACTGGTTTAAATACTTGTACCCAAAATGGCTTCACTGTGGGCAGTGACGCTGGAGCGAGGAAACCCTATTATTTCAAACTAAACACTTAACGCATCTAGCGCTTCCCAGCGTTGATATGCCGCATTTAATTCAGCTTCAACCTGTTTTAAACCATCCATTGTTTCCGCTACTTTTTGACTATCACTAGACATTTGCTTATAAAAATCGGCTGAGTTAATTAATGCATTTAGCGCTGCTTGTTTGGTTTCTAATTGCTCGATTAACGTCGGCAACTGCGCCAATTCTTGCTGCTCTTTATAGCTTAATTTTTTCTTTGCTATGGCTTTAACTGGCTTATCGGTAGTGGGTTTAACGGTTTCAGTTTTTTTGTTGTCAGGTGTTAGCGCTTTATCTTGCTTAGCACTGTATTCCAACCAATCGCTATAGCCACCGATGAATTCTTGTACCAATCCAGAACCATCTAATACCAACACGCTAGTCACTACGTTATCTAAAAAGGCTCTATCATGACTGACTAATAGCAACGTACCGTCGTAATTGATTAGTTTTTCTTCTAACAACTCCAGTGTTTCCAAATCTAAGTCATTAGTAGGCTCGTCCATGACCAATAGATTAGCGGGTTTAGTGAAAAGCTTGGCGAGCATTAACCGATTTTTTTCTCCACCTGATAAGCTACGCACCGGCGAGCGTGCTCTAGCAGGCGCAAATAAGAAATCCCCTAAATACGACATAACGTGTTTTTTTACGCCAGCAATCTCAATAAAATCGCTACCATTCGCCACAGTATCAGCAACCGTTGCATCAAGGTCTAATTGCTCACGCAATTGGTCGAAATACGCGATTTCCAGCTTAGTGCCTAGCTCGATTTCGCCTTGCGTCGGAGGTGTGTGCGCTAATAACAGTTTTAATAACGTTGATTTACCGGCACCGTTTGCTCCGATTAGGCCAATTTTGTCACCACGCTGAATCAAGCCGGAAAAGTTTTTGATGATAAGTCTGTCGCCATACGAGAAGCTTACGTGTTTAGCTTCAATGACTTTTTTTACCCGACGCTTCGCCTTTATTCAGCATAACGCTTGCTGTACCCTGAGTTTCACGTCGTCTTGCACGTTCTCGGCGTAATTTTTCTAATGCTCTGACTCGACCTTCGTTACGCGTACGTCTGGCTTTAATCCCTTGGCGAATCCATACTTCTTCTTCAGCCAGTTTTTTATCAAACTCAGCATTTTGATTGGCTTCATCTTGTAATGCCAGGGCTTTACGCGTACAAAAATCATCGTAGCTGCCCGGCCAAGAAGTTAACTGTCCTCTATCTAAATCGACAATCCGCGTGGCTAGCTTTTGCAAAAAAGCTCTATCGTGGGTCACGAACAGCACGGCCCCGTTAAAATTCAACAGTTGCTCTTCCAGCCAAGCAATACTGGTGAAATCTAAATGGTTAGTCGGCTCATCGAGTAATAACACATCAGGTTCAATCACCAAAGCTTTGGCTAACGCAACACGCCGCGTCCAACCACCGGATAATTGCGCAATATTTAAATCAGCAGGCAAACCCAACTTGCTTAAGGTGGTTTCTACCCGTTGTTGAAAATGCCAGCCTTGATGTGCTTCTAAATGATGTTGCAGCTCACCTAATTCCGCTAATATTTTAGGGTTACCTTCGGTCAGTTGATGCGATAAAGTCTCATAACGCGCCAACCATTGACCCAACTCACCTAAACCACTGGCAACCGCATCATACACAGTTGCATATTGGCTTAAATCCGGCGCTTGTTCTAACCAAGCCAGCTTTAAGCCAGGTTGCCGCCAGCAGTCACCATGATCGGCAGTAATATCACCGGCGATAATTTTCATTAACGTCGATTTACCTTCACCATTTCGCCCTAATAAGCCGACGCGTTCGCCTGGATCAAGCTGAAATTCTTCATCGTTAAGCAAGGCATGGCTACCAAAGGCAATAGAAAGATGGGTTAAACGTAGTAATGGCATAAATATTTGAAGTCGTAAAAGTGTGTTGTGAAAGCCTGAACATGCTATGCACAGGCATAGCTCCATTGTAAAACTGATGCCGTAGTTAAGCGAGGTAAAAAACGTTTGTTTAGCGATGCTTGTAAAGCATTGTGCAACTAATAGTATTGATAATTACTTACCCGCAAAAAWTTGTTAGTTCAACGCATTTTGCTTTAACAAATCTTGCGTACTCATTCGCAGAATTGCACAGCAACTCACCCCTATTCGCTTTTTTTATTTAAAATACATCAAGTTATAGCAATAATAAAAGCTGGCATTCCGTTTGCTATCTATGGTTAAACGCTAAGCGCTACCGTTGTTTTATGGCGTTTAACGTCCACATTTTGAACTTTTACAGAGGACTATCATGGACAAATTTCTTAGCTGCACATTGGTAACTGCTTTATTGACGACGCTGCCATTAACCGCAAGCGCACGCCCTGAATTTCCAGCATTAACAGGCGCATCAGGATGCACGGCCTGCCATTTTGACAACTTAGGCAGTGGTTTTAAGCCTGGCGTACTAGAGGCTGCTGCGTCGCCCAAAGGCGAAATCGCAGGACTTAGGGATTTTATTAACGCGCAAACTAAAAATACTAAACCCGTTTTACACGCGATTAACTCAAAATGGGATATTACCGTAGGTGAAGCACCGTTAGTGATTCCTTTGCAAGTCACCGACGCCGAAGATGATACATTTGATGTACATGGTACAGCACCTAGCGGATTTAAATTATCGTCGGTTTATACTAAAAATAATTTGCCTACCGTTGATTTTAAATGGTCGCCTACCGCTGCCCAAGCCAATAAAACCTATCCGTTAAAACTGTATGTGCAAGAAAACAGCAAAGGCCGCAACTTAACCTCCAATACTGTCAATGCCATTATTCAAGTGTGGCCAGCCAGAACGGGTACGACTAAAAACATCACGCAATTTTTTGTTGCAAAGCGCGCAATGGAAAAACAACGCATTAGTTATTTCAGGCAGCCTTGCCTTTAAATCGGGGTTAACTGCTACGCAAAAATCCGCCGCATTAGCCAAATTAAATTTGAATATTACCAGTGCTAAAGGCGTAGTCGTAACCACGCCTAAAAAAATCGCACCTAGCGCTAGCGGAAGCTGGTCTAAATCGATTGCGTTATCGGCAAGCGAAGTCCCTTGCTGGGTTATCGTCGAATTTGAAGGCTTAAAGACGAAAAGACAAGTCAGTCAAGCGCCATTAGCAAGCTGTGTTAAATAGTTCACTAAGCCTGCACAAAACGTAGATACTCTTTTTATTTCTGACATTTTTTGCAGGCTCACCATATAGAGAATTATTTTTCTATTTTAATAACAAACACTTAAATAACTGGCATAACAAATGCTTTAATTAAAATGTAGTTTTAACCATTCTCTAATAACGATAAGGATGCACACCATGAGCACATTATTAAAAAAACGCGGCAACGAAGACGATCAAGGCACTGATGATAACGACGAATTACATGGCGGCCACGACGACGATGATATTGTTGGGGGTATTGGCAGCGACACGGTAAAAGGTGGGCATGGCAATGACCATATCGACGGTGGCGATGATAATGATGATATAGAAGGCGATGCTGGAGATGATAGCGTTTCGGGCGGTAATGGTGACGACCACGGCTCAGGCGGCCACGGCAGTGATGATTTATATGGCGATGCTGGAGATGATTCGCTAAGCGGTGGTAATGGTGACGATTATCTTGACGGTGGTGCTGATGACGATGATGTTGACGGTGACAACGGCAATGATTCGGTATTTGGTGGCACTGGCGATGATGTAGTCACAGGTGGTTCCGGTAAAGATGCGGTAGACGGCGGTGACGGCGATGACACCGTGGATGGCGATAATGGCAATGATACGTTAACTGGTGGCTTAGGCTTAGATGATTTAAGCGGTGGCAACGGTAAAGATGATTTATACGGTGACGACGATAATGATAACTTAGACGGCGGTCATGGTTCTGACGATTTAAATGGCGGCAATGGCGATGACACGCTTAGCGGTGGTTCCGGTAAAGACGATTTAGACGGCGGCGACGGCGACGATGATTTATACGCCGACGGTGGTAAAGATGATTTAACCGGTGGATTAGGCGCCGATGTGTTTGTCTTTACGACGCTTAAATGCGATGACGCGGTTATCCATGATTTTACCAGCGGCGTAGACATTATTGATTTATCATTATTAGATGCCAATAGCGCAACGCTAGATATTAATGAAGCCTTTACTTTTATTGGCGCTGCAAGTTTTGATAGTGTCGATGCCACCGGGCAACTTCGTTTTGACCCGGCTACACATGAGTTATCAGCCAGTATCGATGCTGACAGTGATAGTGAATTTTCCATCACATTAATCGGTGTCGATAGCTTAGTGGATACCGACCTGGTACTGTAAGTCAACTAGCTGGCGTTATCCCATAACGCCAGCTTTATTCTCCCTCGACAAAAAACCAGCTAATTTTTCGTCTAGGTAATAAGTAATCAAGCTCCTCATCAGGACGCTCACTTAAACGTAATGGGCGTTCGATTTTAATAGACGTTTCTTCAGCTAAATCAATAATAAGCGCTTGTCGTCTAGGAATTTCAGGCTCGTAGATGAGTACTTGCGGGCTTAATGGATGCGCTGTAGGCGCTGACGATACCACCGCCGCTACGCGATTATCCGACAACATAACAACTGAACCTGGCGGATAAACGCCCATAGCCTTAATAAATAATTGTAGTAATTTGCTATCGTAAATTTTATTTTCTTTCGCCCACATAAACGATAAGGCTTCTGAAGGCGACATGGCTTTTAAATAGTCGAGAGGATTGGTTAAATTATCAAAACGGTTAGCTATCGCAACCATACGCGCCGCAAAAGGTATTTCGTCGCCTTTTAATCGATCCGGAAAGCCACTCCCATCCATGCGCTCATGGTGTTGTAAAATCACAGCTAACATGGCAGGCGATAAGCTATTAGCTTTAACTGCAGCATCGTAGCCCGTTTGACAATGCGTGCGATAAACGGCTTCTTCAAACTTATTACGATGCTGATTGCGTAGCATAGAGGGATGAAAGCTTAGTTTACCAACATCATGCAATAAGGCGCCTATACCTATAGCTCGTAACGCTTCTTCAGGTAAGCCTGTTTGCTTGCCTAACAGCAACGCTAG
>NZ_LAJX01000254.1 GCF_000963695.1 Methylocucumis oryzae | reverse complement strand
TGAAAAAGAGTTAGGCATATCGGCTGGTACGAATCAAACCATTTTTGGCAGCGATGACGCAGATGCGATTGAAGGCGGTGCGCTTATTGACCATCTTTATGGCGGCGAGAGTAATGACACCCTCACCGGCAACGGCGGTAATGATTATCTGGAAGGCGGTTTAGGCGATGATACTTATATCATCAACGATGGTGATGGTGTCGATACGATTCTCGACATCGATGGCCTGGGCAGTATTCTGTACAAGGGCGAGCCGCTGAGTGGTGGACTAAGAGTTGCTGAAAATACCTGGGTGAGTGCCGACCACTTAACGACTTACACATTGTCGGGCGACACGTTATTTATCAATGAGAATATTCAAATCCAAGGTTTTACCAAAGGCGAGCTTGGCATTATTGTTACCTAAATCTATATATGAATGTGGCCTAGTTGTTTTTTTTCATAAAAATGGCCATCCGTTTTTATGAAAGCCAATATCTATAACCTAAACCACAAACAGGAAGTAGTTATGAGAAACCAAACAAGCGATTTATCCTTATCACCGCGAGGTGAAGCCATGCGACACAATGCCCGTTGGTTATTGCGCCTTACGGCCTTGGGGTAATGATGAAAAATATGACATTAAAGGTATCGAGTGACGCAAACGATGGTCGGTACATCAGCACACCTTATCGAGTTTTACAGTCACACATATTACAAACCAAAACCTATAGAGGAGAGCAAAACTATGACTTTTATAAACGAATATATACCCAAAGAAGACTTAGAAAAATTTAACTTTGCTGAGTTGAACAAGCGCATAAAAAAAGGTGGGGGGACAGCAGATGATTGGACGATAGACAGGGAGGCTGATATTTGGCTGCGAAAGTTTTATACGGAGTCAGACCACACAGAACTGGATGGCGGCTATACCGGTATATCTGTTTGGGATTATTACTGGAAGGGATGTTTGATGATAGTTGAAATTAAAACACTAGAAACGGGGGGGGGCAGAGGGAAACACTGCTGGGCACGAAGAAGACTTCTTAGCATCAATATTCCCCATGAGTTAGAAAGTCAACGTCCTCAAATTCTTAAAGACTTAGAGATTGCGTTCACCGCTTACAAAGATGGCGGTGTATTTTCATCTTCCACTAGCTTTTCTTTTGCACTCGAAATATAGAGAGAGAATAAAAATGTCATACGATTACGATAATGCTTTAAAAGAACTTGCCAAAATAGTGGCGAATCCTGCATATACCAAAGCGGAGTTACTAAACTTGGCAAAACAAGTTGATGTTAGTAACGCAAAAGGCAGCATCACAGTGCTTTATAGTCGCATGGGTGATGTACCAGCAGCAATGGCAACTGATCCTAATATCCGAATTCTTGATAAAACAGATGCTTTCAAGTTTTTAACTTCAAACGCATTTAACGATGCCTTGGGTGGCGCAATAGGATTAACATTAGATGAAATGCAGGATAAAAATCCTCTCAGCGACCCCGTCAAACAAGCCCTAAAAGAGGATCTCCTCAACTGGAACTTTCACGGCACAGACGGACCATGGGCAGGCATTTCAAAAAAATTTCGCTGAAGCCACCACAGGTGTTGTCCGCATCATGACCTCTTCGCCTAATATGGACGGTGTTTTGGTCAAAACCGAAATACCAACCTTGCTCGAAAAGATCAATAATTCCGCCGATCTTACATTGGACGGTTTTACCTCTAGCCAAATACTTCAAGCGGCTGGCGAGGCTGGCGTAGATGTTAACCATATGGGCGGATGGCTATTACAAAACGCCATTTCTCAAACCTATTTAAGCAAGCCGAATTCAGGAAACTATAGCGACTACCTTAACCTAACGCCGGAAAGCTTATCCGATCTTTATAAAAACCCCGACAATCCGGATGCTATTACTGGTTTACATACTAAGCTTAGTAACATTGATATCCCACCCGCACTCACAAAAGCCTTCAATAAATTCGGTTTTTTAGGCACATTGATTGCTGGCTTAATCGTCACAAGTCAAGCCGGTGCTGCCGAACTCAATGGCGACCACGAGGGTGCTTTGGAAATCATTAAAGAATGGGCCGTTGATGCGGCGGGTTCGGCAGCGGGTGAAACGGTAGGGCTAGCTTTTGGTGGAGCCGCATTGGCATTAGGGGCTGTAGCTGGCGTTACCATCACTGCACCAATTACGCTAACCGTTGTAATTAGTGCTTCTTTACTAGGTGGAATATTTGGTGCTGATGGTGCCAATGCGTTTTATGAGTTAACTAAAGACAAAAACGCCAACGACCGCTTAGACCTCATTGATAAACTGGCAGAGCTATTATTTGGCGACGAGGGCGGTACGGAATTGCCGGACGACTTGAACGGTGATGAGTTGACGTTTTATCCCGGCGCTTGAACACGATGACATTGTTGAAACTGCTAAAACCGACATCGCTTGGCGTTATGCTTGAAGCAGTTAAATCCGTTTGTTATTT
>NZ_LAJX01000253.1 GCF_000963695.1 Methylocucumis oryzae | reverse complement strand
GACCCCGTAAATACATCCCTGTAGGCTTGGTGGCAGCATCCCTGCTGCCAACACCTGCATCCTGAATACCCTGTCCCGCTTTACGTTGGTAGCCATTTATTGCAACAAACCCATTGATAATCACATGAATAAACCTAAAAAAGTCGCGATATTAACCGCCGGTGGCTTGGCACCTTGTTTAAGTTCTGCTATCGGCAGTTTGATTGAACGTTATACTGAAATTGACCCTAGCATTGAGATTATTTGTTACCGTAGTGGTTATAAAGGCTTGTTACTCGGTGATTCTTATAGCGTAACCCCTGAAATTCGCGCGAATGCGGGAGTATTACATCGCTTTGGTGGCTCGCCAATCGGGAATAGTCGAGTTAAATTAACCAACGTTAAAGATTGTGTTAAGCGTGGTTTGGTACAGGAAGGGCAAGACCCGCAAAAAGTTGCGGCCGACCAATTGGTTAAAGACGGCGTGGATGTGTTACATACCATTGGTGGCGATGATACCAATACGGCAGCAGCCGATTTAGCCGCATTTTTGGCGAAAAATGACTACGGTTTAACGGTAATTGGTTTGCCGAAAACCGTTGATAATGATGTTTTCCCGATTAAGCAGTCTTTAGGTGCATGGACGGCAGCCGAGCAAGGTGCACGCTATTTCTGGAATGTTGTTGCAGAGAATAATGCAAATCCTCGTATGCTTATCGTGCATGAAGTTATGGGTCGTAATTGTGGCTGGTTAACAGCGGCAACGGCGCATGAGTACCGTAAACTGTTAGATCGTAGCGAATGGTTGCCAGGCCTTGGCTTAGACCGTAAAGCTTTTGAAATTCACGGGGTTTTTATTCCAGAAATGGCTATTGATTTAAACGCAGAAGCTGAGCGTTTGCGTGCAGTTATGGATACAGTCGATTGTGTGAATATTTTTGTTTCGGAAGGTGCTGGAGTTGAAGCGATTGTGGCTGAAATGCAAGCGCGTGGCCAAGACGTTCCGCGTGATGCATTTGGACATATTAAGCTCGATGCGATTAACCCTGGTAAGTGGTTTGGTGAGCAGTTCGCCGCCATGATTGGTGCGGAAAAAACCTTAGTACAAAAATCAGGTTATTTCGCGCGTGCATCAGCTGCAAACGTCGATGATATTCGCTTGATTAAATCATGTGCGGATCTTGCCGTTGAATGCGCATTACGCAGAGAATCGGGCGTGATGGGGCATGATGAAGATAATAACGGCGTGTTACGCGCAATTGAGTTTCCACGTATTAAAGGTGGCAAACCGTTTAATTTAGATACGGCTTGGTTTGAGCAAACTTTAGTTGAGATTGGGCAGACTAAAGGCGCTAAAGTCGAAACCAGCCATTAAGAACCATAATCCGCTACTCGTCTTGGGTGGGTAGCGGATTACTTTTCCTGAGCTATGTTAGTCGGTGTAACGGTTTGTTTTTCTAGTTCCGTTGTTTCTATGCTTTCTAGCTGCTCTTGTTCAGATTCTTGCTCGTCTTCAGTTTCTGATTCTAATTCCTCCGATTCAGCTAAGGCTTGAGCTTCTAGTGCTGCGGCTTCAGCTTCCTTCGCCTCAATAATCGCTAATACTTGTTCATCGGTTGGGATTTTAAAATCATCTAACTCATCCGGCTCTTCGGTTAATTTATCGAAGTAAAACACTGGGCAAAATAACACAATCAATACTGCAATCGCGACAAAACCGGGATTGAGTATGTCCGACAGCCAATAAGCCGTTGCGCTACCTAATAGTATACGCAACGTGCCAGGTGGCTTAATCCTGCCCATAGAGAAAAGCTGGGTTATACCAGGTTAGAGCGCTTAGCAAGCTTGTTTAATGCGTTGCAAAGCATTTGTCAAATTATCCATGCTTGTGGCAATGGAAATTCTAATATGCCCTGGGCTACCAAACGGAGAGCCGGGCACAAGTGCTACGCCTGCTTTTTCGATTAAATATTCCGCGAAGTCTAAATCGTCGTTAACACCGTCTAAGCGTTCAATCAGTTTACTGACATTAGGAAACACGTAAAACGTACCATCGGTTTCTATACACTCTATGCCCGCAATAGTATTAAGCTCAGCCACAACGTAATCGTGGCGTTTTTTAAATTCAGTACACATAGAGCTAATAAAGCTTTGGTCGCCAGTTAAGGCGGCTTCGGCAGCAACTTGAGAAATAGAAGTGGGATTTGATGTGCTTTGCGATTGAATCGTGCACATTGCTTCGATAAGCGATGCCGGGCCTGCCGCATAACCAATACGCCATCCCGTCATTGAATAGGCTTTTGACACGCCATTCATTACCACAGTGCGCTCATAAAATTCAGGATGCGCATTAAGAATATTCACAAAGCTGCCGGGTTGCCACAAGATATGTTCATACATGTCATCGGTGGCAATAATGATATTGGGGAAGTCTGCTAGTACGTCACCTAACGCGGTTAATTCCTCTAAAGAATAGGCAATGCCGGATGGATTCGACGGGCTGTTTAAAAAAATTAATCGGGTTTTATCGGTAATAGCTGCACGTAATTGTTCTGCTGTTATTTTAAAACGCTGTTCTTGGCTGGTTGGAATGCATACCGGTACGCCATCGGCTAATAACACCATGTCAGGATAAGACACCCAAAACGGTGCGGGAATAATGACTTCATCACCCGGATTTAATAAGGCTTGCGTTAAATTAAACGAGCTTTGTTTACCGCCACAGGAAACAAGAATTTGTTTAGGTTGATAGCTAAGCCCATTGTCATGGTTAAATTTAGCAATAATCGCTTGTTTTAAGCTAGCCGTGCCATCGACAGCGGTGTATTTAGTAAAGCCGTTGTTAATTGCTTTAATAGCGGCGGCTTTAATGTGTTCAGGCGTATCAAAATCCGGTTCACCGGCGCCTAAACCAATAATGTCTTTACCTTGTGCACGCATAGCGGCGGCTCGCGCAGTAACCGCTAAAGTGGGGGAGGGTTTTACCGATTGAACCCGGTTAGAAAGTGTGATGCTCATAAGTGCCCGTATTAGTTATAAATTGCGTGATTATACACTAAGCGGAAAGCCTTGCTAATGGTTGAAATATCAGCTTATTTTTACAAGGAGCTCTAATTTGACAGTAAAAAACGAGTCAGAATGTCGAGATATGAACGTTTTATCTCGAAAGTAATGCGATGCTGTTAAAAACGAGCGGAGATAAAAAAACCGCCTTTCGGCGGTTTTTTTATCGTGTGGGTCGCTTAGTTACCCAACCAAATCAATTCAACGCGGCGGTTTTGTGAACGGCCTTCTTCAGTGCTGTTATCGGCAACTGGTTGACGCTCGCCATAACCAACGGCCGTTAAGCGGTTAGAAACGCCTTTCATGCGTAAGTAATCTACTACTGATTGTGAACGTCTTTGCGATAACTTCATGTTGTAAGCGTCTGAGCCTTCGCTACTGGTGTGGCCGCGTACTTCAATGTCGTCTTTTTCAGGATATTTAATTAGGTTTTCTGCTACGGTGTCTAAGATACTCATTGCATTAACGGTTAACTCAGCAGAGTTATATTTGAAATTAACGCCTTTTAATTCCAAGCTAATCGGGCAGCCTTGGCTATCGACTTTACTACCGCTTAAGGTTGCTGGGCATTGATCTACGCAGTTGTTAACGCCGTCAGCATCTGAATCCATTGTTGAGCAGTCTGGCGCAGCAGGGGCTGGAGCTGGAGGTGGTGGAATGTCTAATTTGGCCGCATGGGGTTTAGGTCCTAAAGGAATAACAAAGCCGACATTAACCGTCATGTCATGGAATTCATCTGTGGCGCGGCCATAGGTTTGGTCAAAATTATTGTTGTAGCGGTAACGTACATCACTACGCAATAAAAAAATTGTCATGCAATTCATAAGTAAAACCTGCACCCGCTTCACCAATAAATGAGCTATGTTCGGTGCCGTGAGCGTTAGTTGCCATGCCGCCTAAACCAATAACGGTGTAAGGTGAGAATTTGCCACGCATTAAGAAATATTGCACGTCGGCTGTTGCACCCGCTAGTTGCCATTCACCGTCGCTGCCAGGTTTGCTATCAAAGCCTTGGTAAAAGCCTTTTAATTCGACATTAAAATACTGGTTTAACATTTTGCCTATACCTAGACCGCCGCCCCAGCCATCTTGAGCACCACGGTCGCCGCCGGTATTGATAAACGTAGCGAACGGCGCTGCATACCATCGAGTATCAGTGATTTCTTCAGCATAAGCTGTTGTTGCTACGGTTAGGCCTGTTAATAAGGCCGCCGTCAATAATTTTTGGTTGAACATAATAATATCCTTGATTAGGTAGATTTATAATGAAAAAGTCAGTGTCTTGTTAGTGTGATGTAATGACACTAGCGGTGTTGAACGGTTTGTTGCTAAAAGTACACAGCTTGTTGGTAAGTATGGTGTTGATTGAATTATAGTTCATTCCTCTGAATTATTAAAGTTTGTGGTTATTACCACAACGTTAACTCTGTTAATCAGGGTTCTTTATCCAACGTTAAACTCGTTAAATCTTCTTTAATCAATTCTAACCATTGTTTTTGCAGAGTGGCTTCTGTTTTAAGCTCAGACTGTTGACTGTAAAGTATTCCTAAGCCAAACAATGCCATACACAGCATAACCGCTACGAAAATTATCGTGATTTGCAAATGCTTTATTTGCTGAGACAGCGCTGCTGAATGGCGCTGTACTGCGTCTTGCAGTTCGGGCAGTAATTGTAGTAACGGGTCTTGTCGTGCGCTTTCCGTATTTGCTGTTTGAGCTGTAGTGCTAGTGTTTTCATCAGCGATAGGGAATGCTTCGTTGTCAATAGGGAACAGTGGTTCTGGCGCAGAGTCTGCTTCTAGCAGAACAGGCTCGACGATTAAGGGTATTTGTTTATGGTCTCTTAACTCAGTGTTTCTGTTGATTAGACAATCGGCAATAAATGTTTCTAAAGCAAAATCACTAGCTTTGACGTCTGTGGCAATTTTTTCCTGAACAACAGTAGGCTCAAGGTGAGACTGTTTTGCAGCGTCGTCAGAAAGCACCGTATCGTCCTTAGCATTAACAGCAATATCATCAAATCCTGCATCGGCTAGCAGGCGGTCAATAGGGTCTTGCTCAGAAAAATCGGTAGCAATTGGGTCTATTCTGATGTTATCGTCAGTATGGGTCGCCGCTAAATCAGCTAGGTTTAAATCTGGTTCTTGAGTATTTTCGGCAAAAGTACTATCGTTCCAATATTGTCTTGAAAATCGTTGATGGGTTTTTTTCATATTTAACTCATATAGGGTTAAGATAACGTTAAAAACTAGCAGAGAAGGTTATCAAGAAAGTTAATTTTTGAGCTATGCTTAAGTTACGCTAAAGATTCTCTCTGAGTTGCTAGTGAATTTTAAAAATTAAATCATCTTATATCATGCTGCTAGCCATTACTGCTTTAGGTTTTAACCAAATTAATTTCGTTGCGGAATTGTTATCTGCCGTGACCGAATGTAAATGCAATATTTTAGAAGTACGTTCGACCCGACTTGTACAAGCGACGGGTGCGTATTTGCTAGTACAAGGCAATTGGAATCAAGTTGCTAAACTTGAAACCGCGTTAGAAGGCATACAACGGCGCATGGAAATAAAAATCCATGTCTTACGACCGTCAGAGCAAAAAGAACGCATTAAACGCGGCGTTCCTTATTCACTAGAAACTATATCTATCGACAAAGATAATATCATGGAATCTGTCGCTTCTTTTTTAACAGATAGAGAAATCGATATTGAAGAAATGTCGGGTAGTTCTTATCAAGCGCCTTATATACAAACACCTATTTTCTCAACAAAATTTGTCGTGTTAATTCCAACACACCTTAATTTAATGTCATTGCGCGAAGAGTTTTTGGATTTTTGCGATCAATTTAATATCGATGCCATCCTCGAACCGATAAAACGATAGGTTATTTCATGGCAAACGTTTCTTTAGGTACTGTCGTACCCGACTTTGAGTTGCCTAGCACCGGTGCAAAAATGTTTAGTTTGCAACAGGTTCGCGGGCAGTTTGTGATTGTGTATTTTTATCCCAAAGACAATACGCCTGGTTGTACTCAAGAAGGTCAAGCCTTTCGTGATAATTATAGTCGGTTTAGTGAATTAAACGCGCTGATTGTCGGTATTTCGCGCGATTCGGTTAAAGTCCATGAGGGATTTAAAGCTAAGCAGCAATTTCCTTTTGAGCTGTTAGCCGATACCGATGAAACCGTTTGCCGTTTATTCGACGTTATCAAACCCAAAATCATGTACGGTAAACAGGTGATTGGTATTGAGCGCAGCACGTTTTTAATTGCGCCTGACGGTACGTTATTGCAAGAATGGCGTAAAGTTAAAGTCAACCATCATTGTGACGATGTATTAAATGCACTTACCGATTACGCACGGAACTAGCATGAATATTCAAACAACCCCCGATAAAAAGTTGTTTGTACTGGATACTAATGTCTTAATGCACGATCCAGCCGCTATCTTCAGGTTTCAAGAGCATGATTTATTTATACCTATGGTGGTTTTGGAAGAGCTTGATCACGCTAAAAAAAGGCTTGACTGAAGTTGCTCGCAATGTAAGGCAAGTCAGCCGTTTTTTAGACGAGTTAATCCGCGATACCAATCAACAGTCACTCATTGACGGTATTCCGCTATCGAGAATCGGTGCGAATCCTTTAGCTGAAAAAATGGATTGCGCTGGTCGTTTGTATTTTCAGACCAGCGTCATGAGTGCGTTATTGCCTGACACGATGCCAGGCAGCCTTGCTGATAACTCTATCCTAAGCATTATATTGGCATTAACCAAAAGGCTACCCGCAGTTAATATTATTTTAGTGTCTAAAGACATTAATATGCGTATTAAAGCTGCAACACTTGGTTTGGTTGCTGAGGATTATCATAACGATCAAACGTTAGATGACATCGATTTACTCTATAGCGGTGCAATGGCGTTAGATAGTGATTTTTGGCAAGAACACGGCGCGACGATGCAATCGTGGCAAGAAAAAGATAGGACGTTTTATCGCTTAGACGACCCTTTAGTGGCAGAATGGTATCCGAATCAATATTTATACATGGAAGATGACTTTAATTTTGAAGCGATTGTTAGAAAGCGAGAGGGATATAGCGCTATTTTAGAGCTAGCCCGCGATTATCGCACTAAGCACCATAATATATGGGGCATTTCGGCAAAAAATCGCGAACAAAAATTTCGCATTAAATGTGTTATTAGACCCTGATATTGATTTTGTCACATTGCTTGGCACGGCTGGCACAGGCAAGACCTTGTTGGCATTGGCGGCGGGTTTAGCCATGACGTTGGAAAAAAAACTATACAGCGAAATTGTTATGACTCGCGAAACCGTGCCCATAGGTGAAGATATAGGTTTCTTACCCGGTACGGAGGAGGAAAAAATGGCGCCGTGGATGGGCGCGTTAATGGATAACTTAGAGTTATTAGGCAGCCGTGCTGGTCAAAATGAATGGGAACAAGGTGCAGCGAAAAATATATTGATGAACCGAGTCAAAATCCGCTCATTAAATTTTATGCGTGGCCGAAACGTTTTTAAATCGCTTTTTTAATTATCGATGAGGCACAAAATTTAACGTCTAAACAAATCAAAACCATGATTACTCGCGCCGGCCCTGGTACAAAAATTATTTGTATAGGCAACTTATCGCAAATTGATACGCCGTATTTAACGGCTACAACCTCCGGTTTAACCTATGTGGTTGATCGTTTCAAACATTGGCCGCATAGCGCGCATATAACGTTAAGACGGGGTGAGCGTTCACGTTTAGCCGATTATGCTTCAGATATGCTATAGCTTTATTCATTGGCTTTCATGACCTTCTAACGCATCGCCAATTCTAGCCACGCGGTAATCACGGCTTTGACTAATGTTGCGAGTGGAATGGCAAAAAACACGCCCCAAAATCCCCATAAACCACCAAAAAACAAGATGGCGATAATAATTGCAACAGCATGAAGATTAACGGCTTCTGAGAATAAAATGGGAATTAGAAAAATCGCATCAAGTGCTTGAATGACTGAATAGGCAATAATCACGTACATGAATTCGTCAGCGGTTAAGCCCCATTGTAAATAAGCCACAATCACTACAGGAAACGTCACTAAGGTTGCGCCTACATAAGGGATAATTACAGATAATCCCATAAGCACAGATAATAATAGCGAGTAGTTTAGACTTAACGCGCTATACGTTGCATAACTGACTAGCCATAAGATAATCACTTCAGTAAATTTACCGCGAATATAATTAGCGATTTGGGTGTCGACTTCTTGCCAAACGCGTACCGCTAAATGCTGCCCTTTAGGCATAAATTGCAAAAACCATGACAATAACAACTGTTTGTCTTTCAAAAAGAAAAACACCATCATAGGCACTAAAAATAAATAAATCAGCGCACTGACTAAGCCAATCACGGATGCTGCAGAAAGCGAAATAATTTGTTGGCTATAAGACAATAACTCATTTTGTACGGCATACATCATTTGGTTAATTTTTGACTCAGAGATTAGCTTAGGATAAATTTTTGGTAACTTAGCAATTTCGTGTTGCGCACTGGTGATAATGTAAGGAATATGCTGAACAAGCTCTATGGTTTGCTCTGAGATAATGGGAATTAGAAAAAATAATAAAAAGCTTAACGATGCCAAAAAGACTGAAAATACTAAATAAACCGCAAGTAATCTCGGTATCTTCATGGTTTCGGCCTTGCTTACTACACCTTCTAATAAATAGGCTAAGACAATAGAGGCAAAGACCGGCATTAATAAGTCAGATAAATAATAGATAAGCGTAAAGCCTATGCTTAATAACAAGATTAGCGTAATGGCTTGCTGGTTAGGTAGAATCCGCGTTAGCGATTGTTGGAAATATTGCCAGTTAACAGTTTGTTGCGAATGGTGGTGGTTGTGAGTAGTCATTAAATACAGGTGCAAAGCGAATGAATAATAGCCTTATGTGCCAGACACGATATTTTACCTCTAATAGTGTGTTTAACCCTATGAGCATTTTGGCTTAACGGTTAGAATGCATAAACCTTACTTAATCAGGATAATACTATGCAAATTGATGTGTTTAACGGGGATGCTGATGGAATTTGTGCGCTAATTCAATATCGTTTGGCAAATCCTGCTGAAGCCCAATTAATCACAGGTCCTAAACGAGATATTCAATTACTAGAGCAGGTTCAGGCTCAACCGGGTGACCAAGTGACGGTTCTGGATATTTCGTTAGAAAAAAATCGCCAAGACTTGGACCGAATTTTAGCCGAAGGAGCCGACGTATTTTATGTTGACCACCATCAAGCCGGAGAGCTGCCTAAGCATCCAAAACTAAAAACATTAATCGATACCGATGCTAATGTTTGCACCAGTTTATTAATGGATCAGCACTTGTCGGGTCAATATCGTGCATGGGCGGTCACAGCTGCTTTTGGTGATAATTTAATCGATAGTGCAAAAAAACGCCGCTAAACCGTTAGGGTTATCTGAGCAAGACTTGCAAAAATTAAACGAATTAGGCGTTTGTATTAACTATAACGGTTATGGCGCAACCGTAAGTGATTTGCATTTTGCGCCTGATGCGCTGTATAGGGAATTATCGGCGTATTCGTCACCGTTTGCTTTTATGGCTGACAACAAGTGTGTTTATGAGCAATTACTGACAGGTTATACCGATGATATGGCGTTAGCGATGGCGATTAAGCCTGAGTACCAAACCGATGCGATTGCTGTGTATATTTTGCCAGACCTTGCTTGGGCTAGGCGTATTAGTGGTGTATTTGGCAATGAATTAGCCAACTTAGCACCTTCTCGTGCTCATGCCGTGTTCACTTATACAGAGCAAGGTGATTATCAAATTAGCGTGAGAGCACCTTTAACTAATAAAACTGGCGCAGATGTTTTATGCGCATCGTTTCCTACCGGCGGCGGCCGTAAAAGCGCAGCGGGTGTTAACCATTTGCCATTGAATCAATTGCAAGCGTTTATCGCCGCATTCGAGCGGCAATACACCTAGTTTCAGTACTTTAATCTTTACAAGTAAACATTATGACCAAAAAAAGCAGCAATACCGTTTGGCATCACGCCACTATTACCCGCGCGGATCGGGAAAAATTACATGGCCATAAAAGCGTAATCGTCTGGTTTACCGGTTTATCAGGTTCGGGAAAGTCGACGCTGGCTCATGCCGTAGAGGACTATTTACATAAGCAAGGTATTTCGACCTTTGTTTTGGATGGTGATAATGTGCGTCATGGCTTATGTAGCGATTTAAGCTTTAGCGATAGCGATAGAATCGAAAACATACGCCGTATTGGTGAATTAGCTAAATTAATTATTGAAGCGGGTGTTATTACGTTAACCGCGTTTATATCACCGTTTAAGTCCGACCGTAATTCCGCGCGAAATCTCGTTCCGCATGGTGACTTCTTAGAAATTTATTGTCAATGTCCTATTGAAACCTGTGAGCAGCGCGATGTTAAAGGGTTGTATAAAAAAGCCAGGGCAGGCGAGATACCTTTTTTCACCGGTATCGATTCGCCTTATGAAGCACCGGAGCAGCCAGAATTAGTCGTCAATACTCACGAACAATCTTTAGATGATAGCGTTCAGCGCGTCATTGAACTCTTGGTATCACGTGGTGTTATCCAATCACCGCAAGAAAATTAAGTTTAAAACTAAAGCTATCTTATTCATTTTTCTTGACTTCTTCGTTTAGATATTGTTAAACATTCGTGCGCACAACCGTGTGCGCATCTATTCACAATAATAACGAGGTAGAGATTATGGGGATTGTTACCACCAGTTTAGGACTGGAAATGCTGTTTAGATGGATGCATTTTTTAGGCGGCATTACTTGGATAGGTTTGTTGTATTATTTTAACTTTGTCCAAGGCGAATATTTTAAAGAGGCGGATGGCGCAGCAAAATCCGATGCTATACAAAAATTAGTGCCTAGAGCGCTTGCGTGGTTTCGTTGGGCCGCTGTTGTTACGTTAGTGTCAGGCTTGGCTATCTTTGCGATAAAAGGTGGCGGTATGTCTATGGATATTTATGTCGGCGCGCTTATCGCTACGATTATGTTCTTAAATGTTTGGTTAGTTATTTGGCCAAACCAAAAAATCGTTATCGCATCGGCGCAACAAGTTGCTGCAGGTCAGCCCGCATTGCCCGAAGCGGCAGAGGCACTCAGTACAGCCGGTTTAGCATCGAGAACCAATGCGTTATTGTCAGGACCTATGTTGTTTTTAATGGGGGCGTCTGCGCATTACCCGCATAAATTCAGCATCCTAGCATTTTTACTAGCGTCACTCATTGTATTAGCTCTTGAATACAATGGCGCTTATCCTATGCTGAAAAAGCTAGAGTTTGTTAAAAAACTACCGGCTGCCGGTATTATGGGGCCTTGTGCAAGTGTTAAAGGTGTCATCCATTGCAGTTTAGGATTGACCGTAGTGATATTTTTAATTTTAGATTACCTCTAAATTTTGTTGTCATGTAGCCGCAACAGCGGCTACATGTTCTCTTGCCATGATATGTTCTAATTATCTGTTTGTTTATGGTAGTTTAAGAACGTTACTGTGTTCACCGCATTCTTTTGCCTTCTCAAAAGCTGACTGTCGTTTCATCAGCCACGCCTATTTAACTGCTCGCTTATATCAAATCGCCGATTACCCAGGCGTTATCGCGTCTACTCAACCCGATGAAAAAGTCTATGGCGAGCTGTATTACATCACTAACACCAACGTATTAACGATTTTAGATGAGTACGAAGAGTGTACCCGTCATTTTGCTGAGCCACATGAGTATGTCCGTAAATGCTTACCTGTTCAATTAACAACAGGAAAAACTGTCAACGCGTGGGTTTATGTCTATAATCGTGACGTATCGGGTCTTAAACGGATTATTAGTGGTGATTACTTGGCTTAATGCAGTGAGATATGAGACGCATTAAGTGTGTGCGTTACGCTTTTTGTCAACTCATTATGTAAGTTAATAAGTTGGATAGTCAGCACATGTAGGCATAGGGTTATTTCTCTAATGCCATGTCTATTAAGAAATTTTGAACACTGTTAGATTAAGAATGAACAAGCGTATTAATAATTTGATTTGATTCATGTTAGAGATTAATATCAGTATTTTTTGTTATGAATGGAGTTAGCTGATAAAAAAGGCCGCTATTATTACACACGCTTCAGAGGCCGAAGATTTTGAATATAAATTACACAGTTTACATAACAAGGAGACGCCTTCTAGTGTTGTCCTTGTGGTCGCATTACAACCTAACATAGAGATAAATGATGGATAACGATGACAACAACAAAAAACTGCTCTCTGCGGCTGAATTCTATAACAATACTGCTAGAAAGCTACTGGCAACCGAGCGCGGGTTACATGCGGAAACTCTGATTACATCGGTAGCTCGCATGGCCGGTACGTTGATGTACATAAATTTTGACTTTGATAAAAACATTAAACCAGGCACAACCGTTTTGTCTGAGCACGCTAATTTGCACGGGCCGAAATTGATGGAACTGATGTTTGTCACCTTGCGACAATTGGGCCACAAAGTAACTGAGGAAAACCTCAACAAGGACTACGCTTCATCTAAATTCTCCCAACTTAACTTTCAAGAATCTTGCCAACGCCTTGCACCATTCTTTATTAAATATTGCGAAGTGGCGCCACTCTCTTTTAGAGACGCAGCCTTAGGCGCGGCCATCGCCACCGGTATCCTCGTCCACGATTGCCGCGAGGTTTTAGCCGTTGAAAACGGTGCCGCTCTTGCTGTCTATGGCTTTGTTGAAGGTACAAAAACTGCGCCTTATCCTTAGCTTGTATAGGGTGGCACAAGCTGCATCCTTTGTGAATGATGCGTTTTTTTATTGTTACCGTGTCTGTCGATTCAGGGCAACGCTCATGTCACAAATCCAATCCACATTAACAGCAACTATGAAGTAGATAAATAGGAGATAAAGCGTATGGCATTTAAAAACGAAAAAATACCTGAACAAGACAGGGAAATGTTCGAGTCAGTAATCAACTACGAAAACCTAAAAAAGCAAGCACCCTATATAACAGAGTTTCAATCAAAGCGCATTTCCAGGTGGACGATAGATCGTGAGCGCGGAGTTTATATTTTAGGTGTTATCGGAGGGGGGCGAGAACAAATGCACTATTGTGCGTTAGTCATTGACGGGAAAGCCGTGGTTTTTAACGATGACCAAAAAACGAAAGGTACTTTGAGTGCTGGCCTTGAAGAGCATTGGGACATCTATGATCTACGGATACCAGCAGAACTTGAGCTGCGGCGGGAGGAAATCAAGCAATTGATCCGTGAAGGCCTTGAAGAAATGGCCCATTGGTATTTCACTGCAGAGGGCGGGACGGTGGCTAATCCCAACACGACGGCACGAATGAACATTATATCTTTTGAAGTCGAATTTAAATAACTGGAGGAATTAATTATGGCATATACAATTGATGAAGCACTAAGCCAAGTAGGGTACGCACAGCGTTACTCTACTTGGCTTTATTTTTAACTTAATAGGCTTAAAAAAATGACTTTTATTAATGAATACATTTCCCCTGAAGACAGGGTTAAATACGACCTCGACAACATTAGCCGCCGGTATATCTGTCCGGGAATATCCACACAGTGGACAATTGACCACGACAGAAATATTTATTTGAGGAATATTGCACATGGTGTTGGACATTCCAAAAAAATACGTGTGGCATTTTTTCTGGCAAGGCCATTTGATTGAGTTCAATCTTGAAACTTTAGAAAAAATCGGTCACGGCAGGGGGGGCGAAAAGTGGGTACATGAAAAAATAACCAACTTCCAACTGCCTGAATGTTTAACAGACAAGCGGGATGAAATTCTGGCCGATATTAAAGAAGCCCTGCTTTGTTATAAAGACGGCGGAGTCTATGCGACAGCCTCCGCTTATCATTTAACCTTAGATATTTGAAATAGGAGCAATACCCCATGTCCCTGACTGTCCAAGATGCAATTCAAGAACTCACAAATAACCCCACCGCCTATGCCACCATCGACGCGCTAAGGGCATTGGCCAACCAAGTGTCCGTGGAAGCAACGGGCGATGTCACCGTGCTGTATAGCGGGCGGTTGTCCGATGGAACATCGACATCGGATTTGATTAAAAATATGCTTGCTAGCGGTGAAAACATCAAAGTCATTGATAAGACACCTGTTGCTGAATTCCTAACTTCCGATGAATTCCTAGAGGCTGTCGGTAATATTTATGGTGTTGAGTTAAAGGATATGCAAAATGAAAATTTTTCACACCCGGCAAAAGATTGGCTTTTCGATGCGAAAAACGGGCCTTGGGCCGATGCTTCTTACCGTTTTGCGATGGATGCCTTCGGCGATGTCCGTGTCATTGCCCCCGAGGCCAATATAACCCGTGTTTTCGGCGCAACCGAACTCCCCGCCCTACTGGCCAACGACAACGTCACCGCCATCGAAGGCATCCCGAAAGCTGACTTGCTGAAACTAGGCAGCCCTGAAGCCATCTTCGAGGCTATCAAAGTTGCGTCCTTCCAGCATCTGGCTTACACCGGCCTGCATTATGACAAAGACGCCACCCATGCGACCGATGACTTCCTGCATGAAATCACCGACACCGAAAACTATTTGGCACAGCACCCTGAAGCCAATGGCCGTATTAAAAAGGTTTTAGATACCTTAACCGATGACCAAAAAGCCATCTATAAGGCGTTTGCCGAAGCGATCACCGGTTCGCCGCACGGCTTAAGTGCGGGCGGCAAGCTACTCAACAAGCTGGGTGTTGTCGGCGGCCTTATGGGGTTCGCGTTGGCCTACAGCGATGCCGCATCTGCCGCCGAAAGCGGCGACACCGAACAGGCCAAGGAAATCATGGCGCAATGGGCGGTCGATGAGACCGGTTCCGTTACCGGAGAAGCTTTGGGGACAGCGGTAGGTGGTATTGCAGTAGCCTTGCTGGCGGCAGCGGGTGCGGTGGTTTCGGCACCGGTTGCCGCTGTCATTATTGTAGGCGGTTCTTTGGTCGGTGGATTTTTCGGAGGGGATGCTGCTACTGATCTTTACGAGCTATTAAAAGACAAAGACGAAAACGACCGCTTAGACCTTATCGACAAACTGGCCGACCTATTATTCGGCGACGAGGGCGGCACGGAATTGCCGGACGACTTGAACGGTGATGCGTTGACGTTTATCCCGGCGTTTGAACACGATGACATTGTTGAAACCGCCAAAACTGACATCGCTTGGCGTTATGCCTTGAAGCAGCTAAATCCGTTTGTTATTTCAGACATTTCTTACGAGCAGCATAATACCGACGGTGCCTTAGATTTGTATGACCCTGAAACTGGCGAGGGTCGCCTCACCGAGCAGTGGCTCAATGACCGTGCGCGCTTTGTGGTACTTGTTGCTAAAGCCTCGGAGAACTCAACACCTGATCCGCTCTTAAGCTTGAATTATTTTAAAGACATCACCGATGAAAAAGAGTTAGGTATGCCGGTTGGTACGAATCAAACCATTTTTGGCAGCGATGAGGCGGATGCGATTGAAGGCGGTGCGCTTATTGACCATCTTTATGGCGGCGAGAGTAATGACACCCTCACCGGCAACAGCGGTAATGATTATCTGGAAGGCGGTTTAAGCGATGATACTTACATTATCAATGAGGCTGATGGTGTCGATACGCTACTCGACATCGATGGTCAAGTCAGTATTTTGTACAAGGGCGAGCCGCTGAGTGGTGGACTAAGAGTTGCTGAAAATACCTGGGTGAGTGCCGACCACTTAACGACTTACACATTGTCGGGCGACACGTTATTCATCAATGAGAATATTCAAATCCAAGACTTTATTAGAGGCGATCTTTTGGCATTGCTACCTAAATCCCTATGAATGTGGTTTAGTTGTTTTTCATAAAAATGGCCATCCGTTTTTATGAAAGCCAATATCTATAACCTAAACCACAAACAGGAGGTAGTTATGAGAAACCAAACAAGCGATTTATCCCTATCACCGCGAGGTGAAACCATGTGGCGCGATGCTCGTTGGTTAGTACGCCTTAGGGCTTGGAATTCGGTAAAACACGGCTACGCCAAAACGTGATCGATTGACCTTCCCAGTTTTCACTGTTATTAAAGACAGGGCATTTATACCAACAATTGGGGCAATGATGAAAAGTATGACATTAAAGGTATCGAGTGACGCGAACGATGCGCCTCCTAACGTCGGCAGCATCCTATCAGCGCACTTTATCGCGTTTTAATTCCGGCAATTTTATAAAAACTAATTCACTCAACAGCCAATTAGGAGAAAAACCATGGCTTATGTACTTGAAACCATAACATCTGAAGATCAGGAAAAAATCCTTAAAGATGCGGAGTGCGATGAAGAAAAACACGGATTGTTAAGATATGCGAAAGATCATGTTGATTTTCCAGAAACTTGGGCGATTGATTATCAGCGCAACTACTATATGCTGATTGCGCCAGTTATTGTGCGCCCTGATGAGCCGGGTGGGGCAATATTTTTTTACTTTAAAGGGTTCCTGTTTGAGATTTGTATTGAGTCTCCATTTGGAAACAAAATAAAGTGTATTGACAAACCAAGTCCTTCAATTTTTTTCTGACTTCCAAGAAGAAATTATCGCTGCTTTTAGCGTGTTTGGCCGTGGTGGTCGAGGACCATTAAACGAATCTGGAATTCCAGAATTTTCTATAACTCCTAAGTTTAAATTTGAGGACTAAATTATGTCTATATCTTTTGATCAAGCTATAGCTGAACTTGCTACAGACAATTATAAAACTGTCAATGAAATATTTGATCTCGTTAAGCAAGTATCAGGAAGTGTTTCGGGAGCGACCAGTGAAAGCACCTATTTACTTTACTCTGGAAAAATGCCAGATGGAGATACTTATGCATCAAGTGTTGCGAGTGTTATTAAACAGGCAGGAGTAGGGATTGATGTAGTAAGCAGCGAAATTGGCCAATTGATTAAGACAGGTGAAAGACCGGGAGGGGCGCTTCAAGTTGCTTTAGACGGCAACTTCCGCATCATCGCCCCGCTCAAACCCGATGACTTAAGCATCTTTATCCAAAGCGAACTGCCCGCCTTATTGGACAATCCGAAAATTACCTCAATAGACGGCATTCAACGGATCGATTTGCTGGCGCTGAAAAACTCGCACGGCTTGGAAGCGGTTAAAAAACTCATCACGGCTAACTCCCTCGCGCACGTAATGTTTACCGAGTTATCTACGTTCAATGTCGATGATTACATTCACTTGACTCAAGACCAGTTAAGAGAATTAGCCGCCGATATGGCAAAACGCGCGGATATGGAAGATTTTCTCAATGCCATAGGCAATTCAGGAAGAGAATATTATGAAGAAGGTCGTAGGCTAATCAACGAACTTGCCCAGGAATCCAGTGGATTCGGAGATATTTTCAAAAAAGCACTTGCACCGGTGGCATTGACTGTCGGTTTAGCGTTGGCCGCACATGATGCTAGCGCAGCAGAAGAGGCAGGCGATCATGAAGGTGCTCAAGATATTATGGAACGGTGGGCGGCTGAAACGACTGGTTCCGAAATGGGGGCACTTGTGGTCGGAGCAATCGCCGATATAGGGGCCGCTGCCTTAGTTGCAGGCGGCATAATATCTGCGCCTGTAGCAGGTGCTCTAGTTATTGGGGCGGCATTGATCGGTGGTTATTTTGGTGCCGAAGGCGGTCTTGGTCTTTACGAGCTATTAAAAGACAAAGACGAAAAACGACCGCTTAGACCTCATCGACAAACTGGTAGAGCTATTATTCGGCGACGAGGGCGGCACGGAATTGCCGGATGATTTGAACGGTGATGATTTGACGTTTATCCCGGCGCTTGAACACGATGACATTGTTGAAACTGCTAAAACCGACATCGCTTGGCGTTATGCCTTGAAGCAGTTAAATCCGTTTGTTATTTCAGACATTTCTTACGATCAGCATAACACTGATGGTGCCTTAGACATGTATGACCCTGAAACTGGCGAGGGTAGCCTCACCGAGCAGTG
>NZ_LAJX01000252.1 GCF_000963695.1 Methylocucumis oryzae | reverse complement strand
CCAGGTGTCGGCAGCAGGGATGCTGCCGCCAAGCCTACAGGGACGTATTTACGGCGTCCTCGGCAACTGCTCCTGCGTTGCCCTACTACACGCCATCCCTGGCGTTATGCGGTCTGAATGACCTGTTCCGTCTTAAGTTGGTAGACCATAATAGGCTAAGTCGGATTTTATGAGAGGTTGCCAATGACTAAACCACTTTTATATAAAGGTCGAGGTGTCGCGAGTAATCACGCTGGCCGGTACGAGGTGCAAACGACAGAATTAGTCGATGATGGTTGGGGAAGCTTAGAGGCTGATTTACCGCCGTTGCTGACGGAAACGTTGCTTGATAACAGTCGTTCTGTCCTTAATTACAATCAATCGCCCGATTTACCGTTTGACCGCTCGCTGAATCCATACCGAGGCTGCGAACACGGTTGCGTGTACTGTTTCGCTAGACCTACTCATGCTTATTTAGGTTTGTCGCCGGGGTTAGATTTTGAAAGCAAATTACTCTATAAACCTGATGCTGCTCAATTGCTTAAAGCCGAATTAAGCCGCCGCACCTATCGTTGTGCGCCGATTGCTATTGGCACAAATACTGATGCTTATCAGCCTATTGAGCGTGAACATAAAATCATGCGGCAACTATTAGCGGTATTCTTGGAAACTCGACATCCGGTAACGATTGTCACTAAATCATCGTTAATAGAGCGAGACATCGATTTGCTAAGCGAGTTGGCTCAACATCAATTGGTGACTGTCGGTATTTCGCTGGCCAGTTTAGATATGAAACTGGCGCGGTTATTAGAGCCTAGGGCCGCTACGCCTAAACGTCGGCTATCAGTGATAGAAAAATTGCATAACGCAGAAATACCGGTTCATGTGTTAGTTGCGCCGGTAATTCCGGGTTTAAATGACCATGAATTAGAGCATGTGATTACAACGGCGCATGAATCAGGTGCACAAGGCGCTGATTATATTTTGCTGCGTTTACCGTTAGAAGTTGCCGACATATTTGAAGAATGGTTGCATTTGCATTATCCATTAAAAGCCGAGCATGTGATGCAATTGATTCGTGATATGCGCTTAGGTAAGGCTTATGACGCTACTTTTTTTCAACGCATGGTTGGCTCAGGTGTGTATGCTGAACTGCTGAGTCAACGTTTTAAATTGATAACTAAACGACTGGGATTAAATCAAGGCTTGCCCAACTTACGCTGTGATTTATTTAGGCCACCTCATCCAGGTGGGCAAATGAGTTTTGATTTTTTTACTTAAGAGTGAGTAACCGGCGGGCGCGATACCCACCGGTAGATGCTTGTTTGTTATAAATGATAGGCAGTTTCGCCATGTTCAGAAATATCTAAGCCTTCACGCTCAACATCTTCAGCGACGCGTAAGCCAACGAGAATATCAACTAGTTTAAAGGCGATAAACGCAACTGTACCCGACCAAACTATCGCAATAACAACACCCCAAAGTTGGCTAACTAATTGAGTGCTCATGCTGTATTGGCCTACTGCATTGCTGACGTAATCCCATACACCAGTACCGCCTAAATCAGGGCTGGCGACAACCGCTGTACCAATAGCGCCGATGATTCCACCGATGCCATGTACGCCGAAGGCATCTAATGAGTCATCATAACCCAACATGCTTTTTAAGCTGGTGACAGACCAGAAACATACCGCGCCAACGACTAAACCTAAGAAGATAGAACCCATAGGGCCTGCCCAGCCACATGCCGGAGTAATCGCGACCAAGCCGGCAATAGCACCTGATGCACCACCTAACATGCTAGGTTTGCCGCGCATTAACCATTCGGCTGCAACCCAAGACACTGTTGCGGCAGCGGTGGCTAATAATGTATTGACAAAAACTAATGCGGCTAAGCCGTTCGCTTCAAGGTTTGAGCCAACGTTAAAGCCGAACCAACCTACCCAAAGTAATGACGCGCCAATCATCGTCATGGTCACGCTATGCGGTGCCAGAGATTCTTTTTTATAGCCAATACGTTTGCCTACGACTAAGCAACCGACTAAGCCTGCAATACCGGCATTAATATGCACAACAGTACCGCCAGCAAAATCTAAAGCGCCTTTTTGGAATAAGAAACCGGCAGTAGCGGCAGCTTTTTCAGCGGCGGCAGCATCGGTATAAGCATCTGGACCCGCCCAATACCACACCATGTGTGCCATCGGTAAATAGGCGAAGGTAAACCAAATCAACATGAATAACAGAATCGAGGAAAATTTTACCCGTTCGGCAAAAGCACCGATGATTAAGGCCGGAGTAATGCCCGCGAAGGTTAATTGGAACGCGACATAGGCAAATTCTGGAATATAAACGCCTTTGCTAAACGTTGCCGCCATTGATTCTGGCGTAATGCCTGATAAAAACATTTTGCTTAGACCGCCAAAAAAGGCATTACCTTCAGTAAATGCAACGCTATAACCGTAGATAGCCCATAACAACGCCATCATGCAGAAAATCATAAACACTTGCATTAACACTGATAGCATATTTTTGGCTCTTACCATGCCGCCATAAAATAAGGCTAAGCCAGGAATTACCATAAGAATGACCAGAATAGTTGAAATCATTACCCAAGCAGTGTCGCCTTTTTCAACCGTTGGAGTAGGGGCAGCAGGGGCTGCGGTAACAGCTTCTGGTTCAGCGTAACCTAAGCCGGCAAAGCCAAGCATGGCTAGTAAAAATAAAAGATGTAGTCGTTTCATCATAGCTCCTTAACGTTTTATAGTGCTTCGTCGCCGGTTTCGCCGGTACGAATCCGAACAACTTGCTCTAAATTAGTCACAAAAATTTTGCCGTCGCCGATTTTTCCGGTATTAGCCGCTTTGGTAATCGCTTCAACAGCAATATCGACTAAGCTTTCGCCGACAGCGACTTCAATTTTTGCTTTAGGCAAAAAATCGACGACATATTCGGCGCCACGGTAAAGTTCAGTGTGGCCTTTTTGACGACCAAAGCCTTTGACTTCAGTGACGGTGACTCCAGAAACCCCAATTTCTGATAGAGCTTCACGCACATCATCGAGTTTGAAAGGTTTTACGATAGCGGTTATAAGTTTCATCTGTTCCTCTTTAGGTGAATTAATGATTCGTAAAAACCAATAGCAGGTTACGTGCCAATACTCATAGATGTATAAGTTCTAGCGTATCTGACAATAATGTGAGCAATTTCATAAAAAAACGACCATAGTTGGTGCGTTTTATATTATTGTGATTCAGATTGGTGCGTTTGTATTAGGTTGTTAAACGCTATGATGGTGCATTCATTTGGTGAGGTTTTTTATAGGCAAAAAAAAAAATGCGCCTGTTCGGCGCATTCTTTTTGCGGTTAAAGCTTAGAACTTAACCGTTACATCTGTAGAGAAGGTAAACTGATTGTCTTTATTGCCACTGTCGTAAGGCAAGCTGCCAGTTGTGCCATTGGTGTCTTCAACCCAATCATAGCGAACGTTTGGACGTACTGTTAACCATGTTTTTGGTTTCCAAGTTACGCCTGCTGTTAGCTCATAATAACTGGCTGCCGGTAAAAGTCCACCTTGGAAAGGGCGGCCTGGAGCATATACGCGGAAGCCGTTTTGGTCACGGAACCATTCCGCACGAATACCAACTGATAAATCGTCTTTAACGTCGTAGTATAAATGGCTGTTCACGCCATACCATTCAGCATCTTCAATAGCAGTAAACGTTGCTACATTATCAGCATAGCCGTGGTCGTGTTGTAATACAAAGTGAGTTTTGTCGTTGAAGTTGTGTTTTAACACAATGCTATACATAGACCAATCAGCGTCATTAGTTTCAGATTGCGCGCCGTAAGTACCGCTAACGTTTAACGATGTACCATTAGGTAGTGTGTAAGTCGCTCCCATAATGCCAGCCCAGTTACCTAGTTGAGCATCGAAGTTTCCATCCCAGCCGCCTGTTTCGCTACCAGTAACAACACCACCCATTAATGACAGGCTGCTATTAACTGCATAGTTGCCTAAAATACCGGTATGTGTGAAAGGCTCGCCATATTGCATGGTATATGCGTGAGTATAGAAAAAGTTATCAGGCGCAGTAACTACTTCGTAACCGATAGGTGTATAAAAGTGACCGACTTTAACGTTTAAGCCATTGCCAACAGGAACATACATTTCTAAATAGGCTTGTGGAACAGCGAGTCCATAAAAGCGATTTGAATCTGGAGAGCCGCTTTTGTCTCTTAATAAATCTAAATCCCAACCTGCGTTATCGCCACTATACGCGCCATAAGCTTGCGTAAATGCAGCGTCCGTACCAAACATGACATCAAAACGTGCGCCAACGTCAAAGTTTTTGCCTTCGGTGGCAACTGCTTTTTGGATGAAGAGATTTAATTGGTTAAGTTGGAACTCGCCTGAGCGGTCGCCAAACGTCACAGGACCATTAAAATTGTCTTCTGGGTCGGTTGCATTGTAAGTAATACCACCGTTTGCCCAAGCGCCAGCGGAAATATTGAAGCGTTTTAATTCTTCGATTAAGCCGTCTGTTGCGTATGCGCTACTTGTTGCTAGCAATAAACTGCCAATTGTCGTAAATATGGCCTGGTTTTTACCAATTCTTATAGATTTCATAATGTGAAGCTCCTTAAGGTCAAAGCATGGGTCAATGTTGCTCAAATGCAACGAGCGGATGTGTTTGCAAATACACTATAGTTTAAAAAAGCATTTTATATGCCATAATACAATGGCAATACTATCAATAGATTACAATGCTGTTGTGTTACCAATATGGCTAAATGCACATATTTAGAGCGATTATCTATTATGTTTGGGTTATTGTTGTGCAAGTCTCGTTGCTAATAAACTACAATAACAACAGTATGTAGCTTAGCTTATTGCCAATAGATGTCAAGTATTGACAACAAATTTAACAAAAAAACAACAATAAAAATGCGTTGTATTTATAAAGATACAAAATAATTACAGGGTTATGAATAGGGTTATTTTTTATTGGCGAAGTCAACAAAAAAAATGTTATTGTTTAATAGGTTTGGCGTAATGCTGACTATTCACATAAATAATAATTAGGAGACTCTATGTCTGTAGAAAATGTATTGAAAATGATTCAAGAAAACGATGTGAAATTCGTCGATTTCCGTTTTTGTGACACACGTGGTAAAGAGCAACATGTGTCTTTTCCTGCGCATACCATAGACGAAGATACGTTTGAAGACGGCAATATGTTTGATGGCTCATCGATTGCCGGTTGGAAACATATCAATGAGTCTGACATGATTTTAAAGCCAGATCCTACCACTGCCGTTATCGACCCTTTTTACGACATCCCGACTTTAGCGATTCGTTGCGATATTATCGAACCTAAAAACATGCAAGGTTATGAGCGTGATCCGCGTTCATTAGCAAAGCGTGCCGAAGCGTATTTAAAATCAACCGGTATTGCAGATACAGCATTTTTTGGCCCTGAAAACGAATTCTTCTTATTCGATGATATTCGTTGGGGCGCGGACATGAGCGGGTCTTTCTATAAAATCGACTCTGCTGAAGCGGGTTGGAACTCTGAGAAAGTCTTTGAAGATGGCAACATGGGACACCGTCCAGGTATTAAAGGTGGTTATTTCCCTGTGCCTCCGGTCGATTCATTTCAAGATATTCGCTCTGAAATGTGTTTAACGTTAGAGCAAATGGGTATGATGACCGAAGTGCATCACCACGAAGTAGCAACTGCAGGTCAGTGCGAAATTGGTGTTAAATTCAATACCTTGGTTAAAAAAGCTGATGAAGTATTGATGTTGAAATATGTTGTAGCCAATGTCGCACATGCGTATGGCAAAACGGCAACATTTATGCCTAAACCTATGGTTGGCGACAACGGTAGTGGTATGCACGTTCACCAATCGTTAGCCAAAGATGGTGTTAACTTATTCTCAGGCGATTTATACGGCGGTTTATCTGAATTAGCGTTGTATTACATTGGCGGTATTATCAAGCACGCAAGAGCATTAAACGCATTTACTAATGCGTCGACTAACAGCTATAAACGTTTAGTACCTGGCTTTGAAGCGCCAGTTATGTTGGCTTATTCTGCTCGTAACCGTTCTGCCTCTATTCGTATTCCTTACGTTAGCAACCCAAAAGGTCGTCGTATCGAAGTGCGTTTCCCAGATTCAACCGCTAACCCATATTTAGCGTTTGCCGCGATGATGATGGCTGGTTTAGACGGCATTCAAAACAAGATTCACCCGGGCGATGCGATGGATAAAGACTTGTATGATTTGCCACCTGAAGAGGAAAAAGCCATTCCACAAGTTTGCCATGCCTTCGATCAAGCATTAGAAGCATTAAATAATGACCGCGAATTCTTAACACGTGGCGGCGTATTTACTAACGACGTTATCGATGGCTATATTGACTTGAAGATGCAAGAAGTGACTCGTTTAAGAATGAGTACACACCCTGTTGAATTCGATATGTACTACAGCTTGTAAGCGTCCTTTATGTGCAACCGAGGTGGTTAACCTTCGGTTGCTCCGGATTATTGCTAAAAACGCCTCTTTTGAGGCGTTTTTTTTGATTGCACCAAATAGGCTAGGTCGTCATGCACTATATTGGTGCTTTTGTATCTGGTATGATGAACAATCCTTAGGACTCAGCCTAAATGGATTCTGTGCTGTCTGCTAGAATTAAGAATTTTCAGCTATGGCCTAGAATTTGCTTTTATAAACACAAGACTTTATCGCAAGGCCTAGCCTGATATGTATAAACGAATACTCGACCATTTAAATACAGCTATATTACTGTTTAATCGTGATTTGGTTTTAACGTACATTAATACTGCCGGGGAGATTTTGTTAGCGGATAGCGCGCACCATTTAATCGCACAGAATGCTTATGAACTGTTTAAAACCTCAGATCCTGCATTTGCCCATAATATTAAACAATGTATTGTCATGGAAGAACCATTAGTTGAACGTGCGTTGACGCTTAATCGTATTGCTCAAAGCATGACGGTTAATCTTAGTGCTACACCGCTACTCAATGATGATGATGTGATTGAAGCTATCGTTGAATTACAACAAGTTGACAACCATTTACGCATTTCAAAGGAAGAACGCTTGCTTTCACAGCAAAATACTGCGCGTTTACTGATTCGTGGTCTGGCACATGAAATTAAAAATCCTTTAGGAGGGTTGCGTGGCGCTGCGCAATTATTGGATTTAGAGTTACATGACCCAGAGTTAAAAGAATATACCAAGATTATTATTGCTGAGTCAGACCGCTTACAAAACTTAATGGATAAAATGCTAGGTCCAAATAAGTTGCCTAATAAAAGAATGACCAACGTCCACGAAGTATTAGAACGTGTGCGCCAGTTAGTGCAAGTTGAGTCTAGTGGTAGTTTAAGTATTAAAACGGATTATGATCCCAGTATTCCGCCTATTTATGGCGATAAAGATCAATTAATTCAAGCGATTTTAAATATCTCTCGTAACGCGGTGCAAGCCACCGAGGGTAGGGGGCATATCGTACTAAAGACTAGGATTCATAGGCATTTAACGATAGGCCGTAGGCATTACAAATTAGCGGCTAAAATCGATATTATCGATGATGGCCCAGGGATAGACGCCGATATGATGCACCAAATTTTTTTATCCTATGATAACTGGTCGTGCGGAAGGTACAGGCTTGGGCTTATCAATTGCACAAGCACTGATTAACCAGCACAGCGGTTTAATAGAATGCAATAGTGAACCTGGAAATACTGTATTTTCGATTTATTTACCGATAGAAAGTAAACCCGTGGAGACTGGCCATGACAAAGCCTGAAACCGTTTGGATTGTAGACGATGACAAATCTATACGCTGGGTCGTAGAAAAAGCGTTACAAAAAGCGGCCATTGTTACGCGTAGTTTTGCGGGTGGCAAAGAGTTATTAGCAGCTTTAGTCTCTGATAATGCGCCCGATGCGTTAATTACTGATATACGAATGCCTGGCATTGATGGGTTGGAGTTACTAGCCAAAATCCAGCAAAGCCATGCCGATTTACCTGTGATTGTGATGACAGCGCATTCTGATTTAGAAAGTGCGGTGTCTGCGTTTCATGGTGGAGCATTTGAGTATTTGCCCAAGCCATTTGATATTAAAGAAGTAGTCGATTTAGCCAGACGTGCTTGTAAACATGGCCGTCAGCAGCGAGAGCGCTTAATGGCTAGCCAAAGCAGTGCAGGCGATGAAGCTACGCCTATGCCCACTACACCTGAGATTATCGGTGCGGCTCCAGCGATGCAAGAAGTCTTTAGAGCAATTGGCCGATTAGCGCGCTCGCATATTACGGTTTTAATTAATGGCGAGTCAGGTACCGGTAAAGAACTGGTTGCAAAAGCCTTACACCGCCACAGTCCTAGGGCAAAAGCTCCGTTTATTGCGTTAAATATGGCAGCTATTCCTAGAGACTTAATGGAGTCGGAATTATTCGGTCATGAAAAAGGCGCGTTTACTGGGGCGGCAATGCGCAGAGCAGGGCGGTTTGAGCAAGCGAATGGCGGCACTTTATTCTTAGATGAAATTGGCGATATGCCTGCGGAGTTGCAAACTCGGTTATTACGCGTGTTAGCCGATGGAGAGTTTTATCCCGTTGGTGCTCATGCCTCGATAAAAGTCGATGTGCGTATTATTGCCGCTACGCATCAGAATTTAGAAGTGTTAGTTGAGCAAGGGCGATTTCGCGAAGACTTATTTCATCGCTTAAATGTCATAAGAATTCATATTCCACCGTTAAGAGATCGCAAACAAGATATTCCTTTATTATTACGTTACTTTTTAACGCAAGCGGCTAATGAGTTAAATACTGAAATTAAAACATTGAAATCTGATGTCGAAGCGTTCTTAAGCTCGTTAGATTGGCCGGGTAATGTTAGGCAATTGGAAAATATTTGCCGCTGGCTAACCGTCATGGCGTCTGGGCGGGAAGTGCATTTACATGATTTGCCGCCCGAGTTGTTAAATACACCAGCGGAAAAAAACGCACTGGTGGCTGATTGGGAGTCTATGCTAAGACTCTGGGTAGATAGGCAGTTAATGAATAAAGAAAGCGAAGTCGCTAAGCATACGATACCGGCGGTAGAAACTATTTTAATCAAGTCAGCATTGAACTTTACCCACGGTAGGCGTCATGAAGCCGCGATATTATTAGGGTATGGTCGAAATACGCTGACACGCAAGATTAAAGAGCTAGGTATTGAAGATGTTTAGTGACCAGTTTGCTGAAAGCGTTTAATTCGGTCTGCGGCGTTTTTGCAATCGAAATTGGCATCGACTTGGTTGTCGATATGACGAATGATTAAGTCCGTATCTAAAATAAACGTCCAGCGTTTAGCGATTTTTAAC
>NZ_LAJX01000251.1 GCF_000963695.1 Methylocucumis oryzae | reverse complement strand
GCGCTAACTGTTATGCTGTTGATATGACTATTAATGAACAACGCGCATGATCTCAATGCTCTTATTGCTTGTGCGCCCATATTTCGTTGGGCACCATCTTGGCGATATTCAACCTCAACTCGCATCTGCGTGTCCGAATTCCAGTATTAAGGCAGAGCGGATATTTGCTTGTGGTTTAGTCATTTCGCTTGATCATACCGGAAAGATTGTAGCGGTTGACAGTCAATGAGTTTTAACTTTTCAGCCGTTAGTTTATAACAATCTATTGTTACGTTAAGGGAATTTTATGGAATGGTCAGAAGTCATCACAAGCCCTTATTTTAAAGACTTGCCGTTTAAAATAGAGTTAAACCGCTATGGCAAAGTAGAAATGACACCGGCATCAAACAAACATGGCCGTATGCAGACCTATATTGCTGCACTGCTAGAACGCAAATTAAAAAAAGGCCAAGCAATCACCGAATGTTCGGTACAAACGGAACATGGTGTTAAAGTCGCTGATGTGGCTTGGTGTTCCGACGCGTTTATCAGACAATATGGTTATGAAACGCCTTATTCTCATGCACCAGATATTTGTATAGAAATCGTATCGCCGTCTAATTCCAAAGAAGAAATGCGTAACAAAGTCGGTTATTACTTACAAGCTGGTGCTAGCGAAGTTTGGGTCGTTTGGGAAAATGGTATTGTTGAATACTATGATGCCCAAGGTCTTAAGACGCAATCGAGTTTTGGCGTCACGCTGGCTCTTCCCATCAACTAACAACTAACGTATTAGCAAATCTCTCATGACCATTAATCCTGAAGCCTTAATTAAATTTTCGTCGACTCATAGGTTGCAATGGGAAGATGCCCAGCAAAAATATGTGATTTTATATCCTGAGGGCATGGTTGAGCTTAACCAAAGTTCGGCGGAAAATTTTAAAAGTGCTGCGATGGAGCGCATACATTGCCGCAGATTGTGGAAATCCTAGAGACTAAATTTCAAACCCAAGGCTTAACTAATGATATTACAGCCTTTATCGATGTCGCATTAAAAAATGGCTGGGTGCAGTATGCATAAAATCACACCACCGCGCTGGTTACTAGCCGAGCTGACTTATGCTTGCCCATTGCAATGCCCGTATTGCTCGAATCCATTAGATTATGCAGCGCATAACACGGAACTAAGCACTGAAGATTGGCAGCGAGTATTAACCCAGGCGCGTCAAATGGGAGCGGTGCAACTCGGTTTTTCCGGTGGTGAGCCGTTGATACGCAAGGATTTGACCGAGTTGGTGCAATATGCCAGAGAATTAGGCTATTACTCCAATTTAATCACTTCAGGTTATGGCTTAACTGAAGACAAAGTCGTTGAGCTAAAACAAGCCGGGTTAGATCATATTCAAGTCAGCATTCAAGCCAGCTCTAAAGAATTAAATGATTTTTATTGCCGGTACGGAGTCGTTCGAGCATAAAAAGCAAGTGGCGCGATGGGTTAAAAAACATGGCTATCCTATGGTGTTATGTGTAGTTCTGCACAGAGCGAATATCGAGCAAATGCCGGAAATTTTTAGCGATGGCGGAAGAGTTGGGCGCGGATTATTTAGAGCTCGCCAATACGCAATATTATGGTTGGGCGCATGTGAACCGTAATGCGTTATTGCCAACTAAAGAACAATTCCAACAAGCCGAAGCCATCGCACAAGCGTTTAAAGAAAAGGTTGCCGGTAAAATGAAAATTTATTACGTCGTACCGGATTTTTACGAAGACAGGCCGAAAGCCTGTATGAACGGCTGGGGGACGACATTTTTAACCATAGCACCCGACGGCATGGCCTTACCGTGCCATTCTGCGCGGTTATTACCGGGTTTGGATTGCCCGAATGTCAAAGATTTTAGTATTGAACAAATCTGGCGTGAGTCCAAAGCCTTTAATTTCTTTCGTGGCTTCGACTGGATGCGGGAGCCATGCTTAAGCTGCGAAGAAAAAACCAAAGATTTTGGCGGCTGTCGTTGTCAAGCGTACTTGCTCACAGGCGATATGTATAACACTGACCCGGTCTGTAGCAAGTCACCTAAGCATGGCGTAATGCACGAGGCGATACAACAAGCGCAATGTAATAGTCAGGGCGAACAACCGCTTATTTTTAGGAATAGTAAAAATTCCAAGCAGTTTAGTCAGACTAAACCCAGCTAAAATTCCTTGCCGATCCGCTATCATTCAGGTATAGTCCAGCGCATGAACCATTCATCCTCTCCCATTTTAGCAATAGTACCTACCGGATTTCATTCGGTCAGCCTCTATTTGTTCTTCGTGTTACCCCTCTTATTAACATTACTGCCCTAGTGGGCAGACATTAGTTTCTTATCATTATCACACTGTCATTTTTATCAGCGCCAGCGCTGAGATAAGCTAACGTTTGGAGTTAACATGAAAGAACAATTGATTATTTTTGATACGACCTTGCGCGATGGTGAACAGAGTCCCGGCGCATCGATGACCCGCGATGAAAAAAAAGTCAGAATCGCTAAAGCTTTAGAGCGTTTGCGGGTAGACGTGATTGAAGCTGGTTTTCCAGCAGCCAGCCCAGGCGATTTTGAAGCCGTGCAGGCAGTGGCGAAAGTAATTAAAGACAGTACCGTATGTGGTTTGTCCAGAGCCTTAGATAACGACATTGATCGGGCCGGTGCCGCGCTTAAAGACGCGAGCCGTTCACGGATTCACACGTTTATTGCAACGTCACCGATTCACATGCAAATGAAACTGCATATGACGCCAGAGCAGGTCATTGAGCATGCAGTACGCGCAGTTAAACGCGCACGGCAATACACCGATGATGTCGAATTTTCGCCAGAAGATGCGGGTCGTTCTGAAGAGGACTTTTTGTGCCGTATTTTAGAAGCCGTCATTGATGCCGGTGCAAGAACGTTAAATATCCCCGATACCGTGGGCTACAGCGTACCGCAACAATTCGGCGCTACCATAGCCAATTTGATTCATCGTATACCGAATTCAGATAAAGCGATTTTTTCCGTGCATTGTCATAATGATTTAGGGCTAGCGGTGGCTAATTCATTGGCAGCGGTTATGAATGGCGCTAGACAAGTCGAATGTACGATTAACGGTTTGGGCGAGCGTGCAGGCAATGCGTCGTTAGAAGAAGTCGTGATGGCTGTGCGTACGCGGCAAGATGTTTTCGCGTGTCAAACGCGTATTGAAACGCGGGAAATTTTGACCTGTTCTAAGCTGGTGTCGTCCATAACGGGTTTTCCAGTGCAGCCGAATAAAGCCATTGTCGGTGCGAATGCGTTTGCTCACGAAGCAGGCATTCATCAAGACGGCGTGTTGAAAAGCCGCGAGACTTACGAAATCATGCGTGCTGAAGACGTTGGTTGGTCTGCTAATCGTATGGTTTTAGGCAAGCATTCTGGCAGAAACGCATTTAAAACTCGCATGAACGAATTAGGCATTGAGTTTAATTCGGAAGAAGAGATTAATGATGCCTTTTCTCGCTTTAAGCAATTAGCCGATAAAAAACACGAAATTTTCGACGAAGATTTGCAAGCGTTGATTTCAGAAGTTGGCTTTGAAGCCGAAGACGAATTTGTCAAGCTTGTGTCGTTGAGAGTCTGCTCAGAAACAGGCGAAGTGCCTAATGCACAAGTAACGCTGAGAGTGGATAATAAAGAAGTTACCGGTAATAGTGAAGGTAGCGGTGCCGTCGATGCCAGCTTTAAAGCGATAGAAAAACTAGTGCAATCAGAGTCTGTTTTGGCGTTGTATTCAGTGAATAACATCACTAATGGTACTGACTCTCAAGGCGAGGTTACGGTTAGGTTGGAAAAATCAGGCCGTATTGTGAATGGCTTAGGTGCGGATACCGATATTGTTATCGCTTCGGCTAAAGCATACATCAATGCGGTGAATAAACTGCAATCACCTGATCAACGGCAACATCCTCAAAAGACTGAAGTTTAATTGACTGACGCCACGTCTAAACGACGTGGCGTTACATCTCCTAG
>NZ_LAJX01000250.1 GCF_000963695.1 Methylocucumis oryzae | reverse complement strand
TAAACGCAATCAGATCACGCAACGATATTATTTTTTTGAACTCATCCAAAAAAAACACACAAAATCACCTAACTCCATAGCCACATCTACAAAAAAACAATACAAAAAAGTATTCTGGTACTAGGTGACTCTCATGTAAACATTTTTAAGCGCCCGTTTTGGTCAAAGATTACCCCTCAATATAAATGGAATGTGGTCTCAGTCGAGGGCGCTACCTTATCAGGACTAGAAAATCCTAATAGCAAAACACAAGCAGGTCCTAAATTTCAACACGCATTATCTGAAACTAAAGCTAGCCTAATCGTATTATGTTTAGGAGAGGTTGATGCTGGATTTGTAATTTGGTATAGAGCCGAAAAAAATAATATACACGTTGAAGATGCTGCTCAACGTGCCGTTGAAAATTATTGTAAATTAATCGAATCTGCCCTTCAAAAAAATCAGGTTATTGTGATTAGTACGCCGTTACCAACACTAAGAGATGACTCAACAGAAGGTGCTATCGCTAAAGCACGAGCTGAAATTAAAGCAACACAACAACAAAGAACAGCGTTAACGAGCAAGTTTAACAGCCAAATACAACAGTGGTGTCAAGCAAAAGGCATCAGTTATTTAAACCTAGATGAGTTTTCCAAAGGCTCTGATGGACTAGTCAGTAATTTATTACGCCACCCTAATCCCAGAAATCATCATTACAACCCAAAGCAATATTGCAAATTACTAGCTAATCACTTATTACCAATAGTGAATAAGCTTTTTAAATATGAAGAGTAGACACAAATGTTAGCTGCTTTTTCATTTCAGACCTTTTTTATAAAACAACAACCATCATTAAAAGAATAACTAAGCACTTATGATTAAGAAATAATAAGGACAAACATGAAAATTATTGTGCATTTTGGAATGGTAAAAACTGGAAGCTCTTCAATTCAACAGACTTTGTACCAAAATAGAACTGACTTAAAGAATATTTATTATCCTAATTTTGGAATTGCTAATCATTGCGGGCTTATGTTCTCTATCTTGCGCAAGCAAGACCGACAAAAAGTTGACTTGCTCAAAACTGAATTATCAGCAAGTCATGGTCGAGACATTCTTATCTCCGCAGAAATGCTAGGTAGTTCTTTTGATACTTCTAAAGTGCAAGCCTTATATTCCATATTGAGTGAATATACCAAAAACATTATTGCAGTAGCTATATTCGTCCGCCTAAAGGTTTAATAGAAAGTTCTTTTCAACAAACTATGAAAACAGGGAACGTCAAAAAACGATTTCTTGAAGGTCCTAAAATACGTTATAAAAAATCATTTGAAAAATTTGATCATATATTTGGCAAAGAAAATGTTTATTTCTGGAAGTTTGACCCAAATTCATTTCCAGACCGTTGCGTTGTGAAGGATTTTTGTCAGCGCTTACATATTGATATAGAAGAAGATAATATTATCCGCACCAACGAATCTCTTAGCTTAGAAGCGACTTCGTTGCTATATACCTACTTAAGATATGGTAAGGCTCTCATTTTAAATTCGGTAGGAGAAAAACGCTTTCCATTGCTCGTGAAACAAATCAGCCAACTAAGTGGAAGAAAATTACGCTTTAGCTCAGAACTCATTACACCTATTTTAGAAAAAAACCGTGTTGAAATTGAATGGATAGAACAGCGAATGGGTGCATCACTAGCGGAAGATATATACAAAGACGATGCTATTGCTATTCATTCTGAAAAAGAATTAATCACTTATACACCCGAGACAGTACTTTGGTTAGCCAAACTGCTCGGTGAAGACTACATTGATAATATGCATCCTAAAATGTCCCATCTAGAAATTGCAGAATGGATGCACACCCTAAGATTACGCTTAGACCAAGGACAAGCATTGGTCACAACCGAAACCACTTCTATTGACACACCAGTTAAATCAAATAGCCAAAAACAGGAATTGCTTAAGATTGAAAACTTAACCAAAAAACTAATGCTTGCAAATCGGTGGCTGATTAAACAAGGACAATCAGAGACGGCCAAGGCAGCTAAAACAAGATTACAGCCTCAACTAAAAGCACTGCGTAGAACGCTAAAAAAAATTAATACTGGACACACTGAGTAGAACCCTAACAAAGATTAATCTTGATAAAAAGTCTAAAAAATTTGCATGATTTTTTTCGCAACCGCGAATTCATATATCAAGTTCAACACATTGATATTTCTTAAGTTAAGAAAACCACTGGTATTAATGTTCGTAGATTCAATCTAAAAATAGCAAATGCGGCATATACGCTAAACGATAAAAATTTCATTTTTTAAAAATAGTATGCATCGCGTACCTTGCTACATTTGCATAAAAATCAATGAAAGGGGGCTGGACAATACCCTTACATAAAATTCGTAATGATAAATACGCTACCCTCTCACCGTCAATAAGCAAACTAAACAACAGGTACTCCCTATGACGAATAAACTTACTTATTCAGTACTCCTATTGATACTATTGAATACAAGTATTAGCTTGGCTACACCAATAAAGCTTCCTGAATCGTTTCCAATTGCTATGGTATTTAAAGCATCTAAAAATATCGATTCAGGCAGTCATGAATTCAAAAAATTATTAGAACAACAACAACCTTATGCTTGGATTCATGCTCCAGGACGAACGCAAGCTAAACTAAGTGCCACAAAATCTAAACTCCCTAATAAGATCATGACGTTACAAGACGCTTATGGCGGCATAGGAAATTCAGAACTCTCGACAATCTGGCCTGGTCATTTGCTGTACAAAGCCGGTACGCTACTTAATAACAACCTCTCAGCAAACGATGATACGTTATTAGTGCAAGATATCAGTCGTATTAGCAATAATCCAAATCGCGCTAATAAAGCCAAGAAAAAAATGGCCTTAACTATTTATGCGCTAGATGAAAACGGAAAACCAGACTGGTCGCGTACAGAACATCTAATGCTTGAAAAAATACATAACGGTAAAATTAAAGTACGCCGTGGACAATGGAACACTAAACCACTCGCATTTAAAGCAGGAAAAGCAGTAGTCGCTAGCCACATGATGTACTGGACAAATCAATTTCAACTCAATTTTAGCCTAGACTGTCCGCGCGGAGGCCCGGATAACCTGACAGCTGCGGAGTGGTTTGCCCGTACTATGGCTAAGAGAGTTTTAGATTCTAATGCCGATGGCATTGAATTTGATGTTACCCGCTGGACCTGGGGCTACCCAGAGCGCAGCCCAATGGACGCCAATAATGATTTAATTCCTGATTATGGTTACCTTAACGGTGTTAATAGCTTTGGGTTAGGTGGGCAGGTATTTTTCCGTGAATTAAGAAAATTACTAGGTCCTGATAAAATCATTCAAGCTGATAGCAATGACGCCATAGCTGGCGCGCGTGGATGGAATTACCTAAATGGTATTCAAATGGAAGCATTCCCAATGACAAATGATTATGATCGTTTTTCTCAAGCCTTTTTACATTTACGCTTGTGGTCTGAAAATGCACAAGTAACGCCAAAAGTGAGCTATCCTTTCACAAAAGGCCCCACAACTGTTTTCGCCCAAGCGTATATGCCTAATGGTGCAAAAACTGATTTCCGCTTTCGAGTTGGTTTTGCGGCAGCTTGCCTAACAAATATGCCACATGCCTTTGCCAGCTTAAAAAAAGGCAAGTTTGACCCTGCCAACGCTGAAGAAAATGATAGTGACGATGATAAACAATTCGGAGTTTTTAACTGGGATGAATATCATGGCGGAGAATTACACAACTGGAGTTGGCTAGGGCGCCCCATATCACCGGCGCACCAAGACTTAAGCGATATGGACGCAAATAATTTATTAGCCCAGGCAAGTTGGGAATGGGTTACTGACAAAAGCTTTACTGCTGAAACTATACAATCAGGGACAAGTTACAACGCAACCATAAAAGCAGTTCCACCTACTGCACTACCTGAAAAATTGCGGCAGGGTATACAACTTATGCCAAAAAACATTAACTTAAAATTAACCCCTGGACATGGGTATACCTTAGAATTTGAAGCGAGAGGGGATGACTCATGGAATTATGCCAATCAAAAATTTGATCATGTACCACGTTTGATAACTATTACCGGGGCAGTAACAGGAAAAAAAGAAACTCCTTTAGCTGTTTTAGCCGACGCACAATGGCGAACCTATAAACTAAGTTTTATTGCCAATAATTCATCGTTGACTACACCGGTATTTGGCGTTTCAGAGCAAATCGGAAAAACAGAGATTCGCAATATCAAACTCTACTCAGGCAGTAGTGAACGCTGGTCGCGAGAATTTGAAAACGGATTAGTGTTACTCAATATGACTAACACTCCCTGGCAAGCTAACGTTAAGAAAAACTATTACAAACGCTTAAAAGGCTCACAAGCCCCCGAAGTAAACAATGGCGAATCAGTCGATAGCACCATCACTGTTCCTGCCCGTGATGCTATTTTTCTTGTAAAAAAATAACTCTAAGCTCCACCTTAGTAAATTTACCAAGGTGGATTTATACCAATTTTCGCTTGCATTGCAAAAAATTATCGGGCAATATATTGCCTAACTCAAACAATGCGAGCCATTTATGCATTTTCGTATTCGTAAGAATATCATTCAATTTATCAGGACAACCTACGACAGTAGCAAAAAAAAAGGCGTTAATACCATCATAGGTACTGTCGCCCTAGCCTCGCCTGAACTTTCTGACGATATACGGAAACAGCTCTCGAACGAAGAGATTTCGGCATTTAATACCTGGCTAAATACTCAGCACAGAGCGTTATTGCTTAAAGAGGAATTCGCTGCATTAAATTTAGCCGAAACCATAGCCTTGGCTGAAAAATGGTTTGAGCGGAACAACGATTCTAGTACTTCACAATTGCTAGTGCGAGATATTGTTAATCATTGGTTGTCATTGCGCAGAGTTTTAGCCAAAAAAAAACTTACTCGATTAATCTATAATACAACCACCTATAATTCACCACTTATTAAAAATTAAATATGAAAGCATCTGAAATCATAGAACTCATCAAACAATCAAAGCCTAAATTATTAGGCGATATAACAGATGAAAAAGCTGCTAAAATTGTCTCAGCAGCTTTCTCACAACTAAATAAACAATTAACTGAAGCAACAGATGGTAAAGTAGTCGTCCCCTCTTTAGGCATTTTCAAAGTTAAGCAAGTTGAACGCCAAAAAGACGGACAAGCCGTAAAAAGTAAAAAAGTTTCTTTCCGCGCATCTAAACTTAAAGCAAAAGGCACAAAAGCAAAGGGTGGAAAAAAAGCCAAAGCTCAAGAAGCGAATTAATGGCTTAGAAGCTTTCCCTGCTGCGCATCTACGTTGCTGATTAAGGGTATTGAATGGCTAGGGTACGGATGCTTCACCCCCCTAGCCTATCGCCGCCTACCCCAATGAGCCAGACACTGTATTCTTCACTGGCCGAATCCCTTTTAATATCCTTACAAAACCTCCGCTCTAACCGTTTAGTTTCATTGATTGAACTCTTCTCTTTTGCACAGCGATAACTTTTTAGCCTAACCTATGATTGATTACACGCTCTATAGCAGCCACTTAGATTCTTATGAAAAACTCGTAAAAGATATTTTTAGTGTACCCTTACAGCAAGAAATCAGTGGCCCAAAAAAGTATAAGAAAATAAAACCCAGGCTGAATTATTTAATTTGCTTTACTAATCGTTCGGGCAGCACATTACTATCCAATACGCTAGCCAGAACAGGTCTTATGGGAACACCCGGTGAAATGTTCAATCCTGAGCCGTTAACTAACGCTAGACAGAAGTTCGGCTTAACTTCGTTTGAAGACTATTTGAATTTTAAAATAGAAACCACCAGTAAAAACCGAGTATTTGGCGCTAAAGTAGGTACGCACCATCTCGCCTATCTTGCCCAACAAGGTTACTTAACCACTCACATAAATAAACCCAAATTTATTTATGTCACTCGGAAAAATAAAGTCATGCAAGCGATTTCTCTTTATTTGGCGTGGGAAACAGGCGCATGGACCAGTAAGGCCCCTGCTACTGATTCTATGCCTGCCTATAATGCAAAAAAAATTGCCCAGCAATTAAATTCGATTATATCGACAGAAGCTCAATTTGAAGCCTTTTTTGCCGCCCATCGAATAAAACCATTACGCTTACATTATGAAGACCTTGAAAAAGACTTAACCCATAAAGTCATTCAAGTCTGCAAATTTGTAGGCCTTGAAGAACTAAATGACATTAAGATAGATCCTGTGCTGCAAAAACAACGCACGCCAACCAACCAAGCTTGGGCAAAGCAGTTCGTAGCAGAGCATAGACGCTCGTCATTTAACAGAAGTTAGGCTTATTCAGCTGCTATATACCGAGACGATAAAACAAATTCATACAATCCCCTATCGAACGCAATTAATGGCTCCGCTAATTCCATTTCTTCAGTATCAAATAGCGCGGAGCTTTTCGTAAACGTATCGTTAAGCTTATTAGGGAACAAGGTTCTATCCCAGTTAAATGCAGCGCATAACGCATCAAATGAAGCTGCCGTTTTTTCAACACATCCAATAAACTTCAACTGGGCTAAGCGCTCTAGTGCTACATCCAACATGGCTGCCGTGCATTTTCCAAACGGTGCATTTTGACCTGATAACAACCGAGTATACGGATTATCGAGCTTCTTAATTCCACTTGTTAAAATACTAAAATTATCAGTAGCTACAAGCTGTCTCGCTTTACTCAACTGTCCCACATGCAACCTTAATCGGTCAAGCGGTTCGCGTAACCATATCGAATAATCGCCATCAAGCGATAAAGCCTCATGGGCTTTTAAACCTAAATGGCCGTAGATAATATGCTGACACAGAAACTCGCTAGGCAGCTCGGCAAGCTCGTTAACGGCGCGCAAATGCTTTTGCTCTGGGTAAATAAGGATAAGATTGCCATGTGTTGCCATTTTTAAGAATGGTCGTAGACTAGGACTTGCCGTAAAAGGCAACTCAATGAACAAATCGACTTTTGTCGATGGCTTGTTTGCTAATACTTGCGGCAAATGCTGGTCTACGAATGAATAAAACACCTTTTTATCAATTGAATAACTGACAGTGCTAGCACTGCGTTTTGCTGGAATCGTGGATTCTTCCTGTCCTTTCATCAAAGTCAAAAGTTTTGCTGTTAGCGTCTTTACTGCATTATGAGCATTAAATCCCGACAACGAAAATTCAGGCTGGTCACGGACAAGATGTTTAGGCAACACATAAACATGGCGATTCGGATGTATCTGCATTCCAGCACGGCTGGTCAATTCTGCTAAAGCCTGCCCTCGATGACAG
>NZ_LAJX01000025.1 GCF_000963695.1 Methylocucumis oryzae | reverse complement strand
CGCCCCGACCTCAACAGGTGGCAATGCAAAAAAAGTCACCTTGCAGTAACGTCCATGCATCGGCTTGATACCGTAACAATGACTCACCCTCAGAAATCTCTGGCGCTAATCCCAATGTAGCAAAAAAATCTTCAACTGCTAATGGACTCAGCTCCACACCTAAAACCGAATGCCCTTGCTGCGCAAGCCAAACCATATCCAAGCTTTTGCCACATAAAGGCACTAGCACTTCAACGCCTTGTTCCAACGCTAATTGTGGCCAAAACTCTACAAGATAAGGGTTAGCGTCGGCTTGATGGAACGCTAATTCCTGGTTTCGCCATTTATTTAACCAAAATGATTTATCCATGATATTCAGAGCATTTATGAATGAATTGAAACTCTCAGTAAGGTGGTGAAAAATATTTACTATCACCTATATTGAGCAGACATACAGTAAGCAAACTATTATATGTAGCCGAATAACACGGGCAACACCATGCTAACCATGTTATTCGGCCTTATCTTTCCTGACTAAAACAAGCGCAATAACAACCATGCATTGCGCCGTATTCAATAATGCAGCTGTTTAGTTACCACAAACAGATGTCGCGGTAACCGTTGCATTAGTAACTTTTAACGTAACATCGGCAGGGGTTACAACGCCTTTTTTCTTAATAGCAGCCGATGCGCCTTGCCAATTTAAAGTGTTTTCGGTAATGCTTGGCGTGGTTTCTGTCATCGTCACGTCTTGAATATTGGTACATCCTGGCACATCGCCATTGCTATTTAGGACACCAGCAACCACGTCAAAATTACTGCTTTGCGTATCAATAGTCGAGGCGTTCATCAGATAGCCTGTGTTGTAAGGCATAATTGAGCCGCTATCATGTAAGTCAGTAGCAAAGGTTTTTACCCAAATCGGCGCCAATTGAGCATTAAAATGTCCATATAACATATCCGTGTTAGGTATGACTTTAGGTTTGGTTGGGTCAAATGCCGGTGTTGTTGAGCCTGTAAGCAAATAACTGCCGCCAGGAAGCTGTGACCAATTAGCGACATCCGAGGCTTGATAGTTATAACTTGTTGCCGAAACAAAGTTACCATTTGCAGATAGTTTTATCGCGGTAGGATGCACGGATAAACCAACCGGAACCGGAAAACCTCCGATATTAATATATTGCATACCAGTCAAATTACTCGACAAGATAAGGCTTTGGTCGCTATTTTCATTAATATCGCTAACCGATAAGCTCTCATCGGCGCCAGCACTATAACTTTTAGCCCATTGCAACACTAAATTGCTATTGAATTTCATGACAAAAATCGATGGATATTGATCGGTACTAGAGCTTTGTAACGTACCAAATACCAGATAATTACCACCTGAAATCGCCTTAACACCCGACGCCGTAATCACCTCGTTATTGCCATACACCTTAAACGAGCCATTTGCCGGTACGCCATCCGGTTTTATTAAGCCAATCAATATCTTTTGGTTGCTGCCGCTAGCGGCTTCCGAGTTGGCTAATAAAAGATAACGGTTACTCCCTTTAGGTATAAACGAAACAACGGTATCGTCACCGCTATTATAATCATACACTTTGCTCCAAACCGGTACGCCTGTGCTTGCACTGACTTTGGTTAACACCATATCGTTTTTACCGGCACTGTTAAACGTCGTTGTTGAACCTGTACCGATTAAATTACCTTGATTATCTTCAGTAAAAAATAAGTAATCATCGCCCTTACCTTTCCATGTTTTTCTGAATACTTGGGTTAATGCGCCTGTACCAGCATTGACGTTATACAACGCCCATACCGGATTGGTTTTGCCGGTTGCCGTTGTTTGCGTACTACCTTGTAATAACAACTTGCCATTCGCAAGCTCGCCAACATAAAACGTGTCATAGTTGCCAGTCGTAATTTGTTTTACCCAATTTGGGTTGCCGTCATTATCGAGTAACGATAGTAACGGTTTATTTTTTGCGCCGGACGCTTTGGCTGCGCTGTTTAGGTTTAAATAAAACCCGCCAGCCTTCGCTGGCTGCATAGAGCCTACATCGTAAGCCGCCGCACTATAATTTTTTAGCCATTCAGCCTGAGCATAACCTGAGCTTAACAAACCTAACGCCCAAAAGAAAGGAAATAACTGATTTTAAAGAATGATTTTGTCTCATGGTGAACTCCTGTGTGTGATAAACGTTTTGATAAAAGCGTGTTGCTTTTGTTACATGCCTTATTTTGTAGCGAATAAACATAAGGCTGTGGGGGTAATGCATGAGTATATACTGAAACAAACCATCAGCTTAGTGCATTTCTCACAGACAACAGCGAATACGGATGTGGCTACACTAAACCGGACACTTAAAAAATAACCTGAAAGTGTGTGACCGTAATATGAGCCATGTTAAAGTCAAAATTTTAGGCAATGCATAAACGGGCATTGCACCGTATCACACCAACCTCCCCTTTTTTGTGCAACAAACTTAGCAAGACGAACAATACTTGACTAAAATAGCGCATAAACGCACCATAATAATGCACTCAAACAGCCTTTTTGCTATCAATCAGTTAGCCAGTCGTGTTAAGCTACTAACAGATAACGACATTCTTTAGCACTGACTATTGGCCTAACAATTGCTTGCAACATAAAAACCCTAACGCAGGGGTTAACAAAACGTTCACTGCTGAACAGATTAGACAAAGGCGTCGTTCCGAGTTACTACTTGGCGACGCCTTTTTTTATTGCTTAATGGTTTACGCTAAACGTTTTAGCGTAGTCAATAAGCTGTTAAAACTCTCTCTCACTTACCCACTCTTATGTCGTCACATTCATTGAATTTATTGTCTTTTTCCGGCAAGACTAAGGTCTTGCACATGACTTGGCTGGCGTTTTTTATTAGCTTTGTCGTTTGGTTTAACCATGCGCCGTTAATGTTGGCGATTCAAAAATCATTAAACTTAAGCCCCGCCGATATTAAAACCATTTTGATTTTAAACGTCGCGATTACGATTCCATCGCGTATCGCGATTGGCATTTTAGTCGATAAATTCGGCCCTAAGCGGACGTATTCAACGTTATTAGCACTGGGCAGCTTGCCGTGTTTTATGTTTGCTTTTGCGCATAGTTTTGAAGAGCTTGCTCTAGCGCGCTTTTTATTAGGCTTTATTGGCGCGGGTTTTGTCATTGGTATACGCATGGTCGGTGAATGGTTTCCAGCCAAACAAGTCGGTATCGCCGAAGGTATTTACGGCGGCTGGGGTAATTTCGGTTCAGCCGCTGCTGCGATGGCATTACCAGCAATAGCCTTAGCGTTTGGTGGCGATGAAGGCTGGCGTTATGCGATTGCCGCTAGCGGTGGCTTATCGTTGTTGTTCGCGGTTTTATACTATTTCAGCGTCACCGATACCCCTAAAGGCTCGACGTATTTCAAACCGAAAAAAGCCGGTGCGATGGAAGTCACTAGCTGGGGCGATTTGTATTTTTATATTGTCATGACAATGCCGTTATACGGGGCCTTAACCTTATTAACGTGGAAATTATCACCTGCCGGTGTGCATTTACTAACCGAGATACAAGCCCTAGGACTTTATATCGGTATTTGGCTGTTATATGGCTATAACGTGTACAAAATACTTCATGTTAATGTGGAAGCGTTACGTCAGCCGATAGCAGAAATTCATCGGTACAAATTCAAGCAAGTCGCAATTTTAAACTTGGCTTATTTAATCACCTTCGGCTCTGAACTTGCAGTCGTCTCGATGTTACCTATCTATTTCTATGACACGTTTCATGCCGAATATCAAATCACTACGGTACAAGCTGGTTTATTAGGCGGTTGTTTTGCCGTAATGAATTTAATTGCGCGTCCAGGCGGTGGTTGGTTTAGCGATAAATACGGTCGTAAATTAAGCTTAACGCTAGTAGTGTTAGGATTAACGATTGGCTTTGCTATCATGTCGCAAATTACGTCAGCATGGCCGTTATGGCTGGCGGTTTTAGTCGTTATTGTCTGCTCATTATTCGTACAAGCCGGTTGCGGCGCGGTTTTCGCAATGGCACCGTTAATTAAACGCCGTATGACCGGACAAATCGCTGGCATGGTCGGCGCGTATGGTAATGTCGGTGGTGTGGTATTTTTAACAGTATTATCGTTCGTCACGCCGTCGACCTTTTTTCTTAACCATTGCTGGCGTCGGTGTATTCGTTTTAGTTGCCGTGCGCTTTATCGATGAACCTAAAGGCCACATGGCAGAAGTGCAAGAAGACGGCTCCGTTGAAATGATTGAAATAGGCTAATTATTGTTATGGGCAAAGCCACGCTGACCATTGACATAGGCCATGCTAGCGCAGCAGGCGTTAAACCGGACAATGAGGATTTCTTTGGCGCGTTAATCGCCAGCGGCTCGCAGCTTATCCATAAAGGCATTGCCATTGCGATTGCCGACGGCATGAGCGGGAGCGATGCCGGTAAGCAAGCCAGTCATTGTTGCGTGGCAAGTTTTTTAAGCGATTATTACAGTACGCCGGATTCGTGGTCGGTTAAACAAGCCGGGCAAAAAATCTTATCGGCGACGAACTCGTGGTTATACAGTCAAGGTCAAATCCGTTATCAATCAACGCGCGGTATGGTTAGTACGCTAAGCATTTTAGTGTTGAAATCAACTACCGCGCACCTATTCCATATTGGCGATTCGCGTATTTACCGTTTACGTGACGGCGTGTTAGAGCAAATAACACGCGATCATCGTGTTTGGTTAGCTAATGATAAAAACTATTTAAACCGTGCCATGGGCATAGAACCGCGTTTGGAAATTGACTATAAAACGCTGTCACTTGCGCAAGAGGATGTGTTTTTATTGACCACCGACGGGATTCATGACTTTGTTACCGATAAACAAATTAAAACCGTTTTAGAACAGCCGTTAAGCCTAACTGAGATGGCACAGCAGTTATTAGACACCGCACTGGCTCAGCATAGCGACGATAATTTAACCTGCCAAGTCATTAAAATCACTCAAATCCCCAATGCCAAAGAAGATGAAATCTTAAGTCGGCATGAAAATCTACCCTTTCCCCCACCCTTAAGCCCTGGGCAAGTATTAGACGGTTTTCGTATAGAGCAAGAGTTACATGCCAGTAAACGCACACAAATTTACCGCGCTTTCGATACGCGCACACAAACAACGGTTATTTTAAAAAACGCCCTCGGTGTTATTTGACGACGATACGCTTTATATCGAACATTTTTTACACGAAGAATGGGCTGGCAAACGCATAGACAATTCGCATGTGCTGAAAGTCTTACCCACCGATAGAGAAAAAGTTGTATTTATTATGTCACGGAATATTTAACCGGCCCTACGCTACGCGAATGGATGAATGCCCACCCTAAGCCTAGTATTGATACGGTAAGAACTATTATTCAGCAAATCGCCAAAGGCTTGCGCGCATTTCATCGCATGGAAATGCTGCATCAGGATTTAAAACCTGAAAACATCATGTTTGACGCGAGTGGTGTCGTTAAAATCATCGATTTTGGCTCAGTGAAAATCGCTGGCATTGCTGAAATCGTACCAAACATCGGTGATGATACTATCTTAGGCACGTTAAATTACAGCGCACCGGAATATCACTTAGGCCAGCGTGGTTCAGTGCGCTCTGATTTATTTTCACTGGCCGTCATCATGTATGAAATGTTTAATAACACGCTACCGTTCGGCCCGGCGATGACGACACGTGCTGACGCCATGAAACTGGCGAAATTACGCTACACGCCCAGCATTCACCACAATCCTATGGTGCCTATCTGGATTGACGGCGCATTACAAAAAGCGACAGCCATTAATCCACAACTACGCTATAACGACTTATCAGAATTTTTATACGACTTAACCACACCTAACCACGCTTTTTTTAGTAGCAAAGAAGCGATTCCGTTACTTGAGCGCAACCCGTTACGGTTCTGGCAAGGGGTGTCGTTGCTGTTATTAGTGGTTAATATTGTATTGGTTTATCAGTTGGTTAAGAGTGGTTAGCAATACTTGCTGGGTTAGCTTTAAGTGGGTATCGGGTAAAGAATGAGAGTTTCTTATCATTATTCGGGGTTTTAGCAGAGCCTCACCAAAACAGGCTGAGGAAACAGGATAATGAGAGCGTAAAAACGAAGGCGGTGTTAAACATCAATCTATTTTAGAAGACAATCTAGTTTAAAAAAAAATTTAAGTTAACAACTAGAATAACTGGGGCTAGAAATTTATATATCGCTTATTTGTTTTTTAATAGCAGACATTTGAGTTTACTTTGACCCTTGAGCTCAGTTATTCCAACCCGCTGGCAGTTTTGCATTTCCATTTTTATCAAGGTTGGGCGGCTTCTTTTGCTTTAGTGTACAGGATGACCGCTACCGAAATGCTAGGCTGAGCAGAACATTTTGCAGAGGAAAGACGAATTATGAGTGGAAAAAATACAGAAAGTGGTAATGTAAATCTAGGCATGTACCAACTTGTCACGCAGGAGCGAGAGAGGCTCGGCGTACGGTTTGTTTGCGATCATGAAATATGGCAGAGCGAGGATACTGCCTTGCCAGGCTATGAGGGATACGAGCATTTCACAGTAGCAAGAGGGTTCTCACTTCTCGCTGATGATGGAGATTCCTTTCAAATGATCTCACAGGCAACCAGAGAATGTTATCCCACAAAGGAGAGGAGAGAAGAGGTATTCGAGTGTGGCTACGAGTTCATTTCGATAATGAAGCTTGCGGCACTCTCCATCGGCGCCACAGCCGTCTACGGAAAATCGAGTTTTTCCGATTTAACCGATTTCTTTCCTCATCCGGAAACAGACTTATTTTGGCAGCACTTCATCCAATCATGGATTTCTTTAGGCATGGCTTCTGATAGATTACGGACGTTCTTTATTGAATTTGTTCGATGCGAGTCCGAGAAAAAACTCGATAAAACTCTAAAAAATCAATTGAAACAGCATGATAGTCAGTTCAAACAATTTGTTTATACTCAAGCTTTCCGTGAGTTTCCAACTGAACGTCTTTCCACTAATCAATCCAAGCAACGCTTGACCGAATTGCAAGGATTTTTAGAAAGTATTGCCACCATCAGATCAAAACGCAATAACTTTGTACATCGCTATGCGAGTCGAGAAGCTATGATTGTTGCAGCACAACGAGATGGCAAAAGCGACCATGCTGATATATTTAAGGCGTTCAAGGGCGATAAACACACAAGCGATTACACAGAAGAACTTGCTGATGCATATAAGGTATTGGTTAGAACCGGCAATTTGGTATTCTCGCTTGAAAAGGACGTCACAGAGAACTATGGATATAAATAAGAATAACTGGGTAGGATATATAGGGTCACATATACATATAATGGGGTCAGTGTAAATTCACACTTTGCTGCCTATCTTTAATTATCGACTACAGGAAAAACAAATGACGAATAACCAGCTTCCTGCCCCCCATTTCATGGGGCTTTTATGGAATCTGAAGAAATATGCCTCTGTCAGCTACGCACAGACTTGCGCAACAATGTCGCAAATCCATCTATCGACAGTGTAATTGTCGTTACATAGAAAACATAAGCCTACCGCTAGCACGCAAATCCACCCTATCCTTATGAAATTAAATAAGAAAAACACTCCTTTTATCATGGCACAAAATTTGCTAATACGATATTGAAACTAGGCAATTTCAGCACAGGTGAGTTATGAGCAAAATCGGTATTTTTTTCGGAACAGACACAGGCAGCACGCGGCTAGTGGCTAAAAAGATTTACAGCTTGTTAGGTGAAGAGGTAGCGGATAAGCCTAAGAACATCAACAAAACCCGTCCTGCCGAATTATTGCAGTACGATGCCCTGATATTAGGTACGCCAAGCTATGGAGTTGGTGAATTACCTGGATTAGCGACCGGTTGCATGGAAGCCAATTGGGCAGAGTTTATCCCTTATTTAGATGATGCTGACTTATCTGGTAAGCGCGTCGCGCTATTTGGTTTGGGTAATCAAGAGCGTTACGCGGATCGCTTCGCCAGTTCTATGATTCATCTGTATAGGATATTTTATGGCTACGGTGCTGACATCGTCGGTCAATGGCCTACCGAAGGCTATCAATTCAAGCACTCACATGCCATTATTGATAATCAATTTGTCGGCATAGTGTTAGACCAGCGTACCCAACCGCATTTAACCGAAGAACGGTTAAAAATCTGGCTCGCGCAAATCACGCCTCAATTGCTGCCCGCTGCCCTTGAAACCGCCTAAGGATTCAAGCTCGATGGCGACAGACAGTGCCGATATGACACCGTTAGCGGACTGCTCGGAATGCGGCTACCGAGAAACCTTATTGCCAGCAGGTGCTTGCAAACCGGGTGATTGCTGTGTCGTGGCGAACAGTGGGCGGCAAATCGACCGCTTTTTCCGCGCCAATCCCAGCCTTGCCGCCGATTATTGCCAAGATAGTTTCTGGGAACGACGAGCCATCGCCGCACGGTATTTGCCGACCAACCAATTACAAGTCATGCTCAGCGATCCAGACGAAGCAGTCAGACGGGTATTAGCTTACCGTGTGCCGTTGGAGTGGCTGATTAATTTGCGCAATGATATTGACCGCGAAGTCAGGATTACTGTTGCTGACCGTTTACCAGAACAAGAATTGGAACTCATGGTGCAAGACCCTGATTATTTGGTGCGTGCTTATGTCGCCAAACGCCTACCCGAAGGACGATTATTTCGTTTGGTCGCTGACCCGGATAACGAAGTCCGGCGCACCGTCGCAGAGCGCTTGCCAACGGTTAGTTTAGGCTTAATGGCTAATGACCCTGAAACCCGTATTCGCCGCATCGTCGCCCAGCGTATAGACGCTGATGAGCTAGGTTTACTCGCCGAGGATGCTGATTGGACGGTACGCTATGAAGTGGCCTTACGTGCATTGCCCAATTTTGCTGCAACACTTGCAAAATGATGCTGAAGAAGATGTCCGTATGGTTGCGCAACAACGGTATGAAGAACTAGGCTAGTACACCACACCGAAGATTTATGTTCACACTACCAATGGCTTTCCGATGTAAGTTCAGCGAGGTTTAGCCAGCGTTTCATTAAAAATCGCGATATACTTTAGAATTTGCCTTACTTTTTAATGATTTGGTGTGCTAGATTAGTGTGTAAACAAGCGGTTAAACAAACTCAGCGTCGAATGCCCACTAAACTGGCTAAAACATTGGCTAAACTCGTGGCGCGTTTGTTGTCGATTTTTATCTAACACCGTTATTAATGCTTTCAGGGCAGTTAACGTAGCACTAGTAGTATTCAATAAACGCAGTTCCTCGCCGAACTCGCCAAGCTGCTGCTCTTGCACACAATAGTCTTGATGGCGACCTAGCATTTCTTGCATGGCTTTAAGCGGCTGAAGAAAGGCTTTGATGGCTTTTGTCGGATAAAGGCTTTGGAAAAACTCTAGTAAATACCTAAGTTTCTTACACGTTTTGCGTAATTCATGTAAGCATTCCGGACTTGACGTTTCAGTAATCGCTTGGCCTTGTTGCAAGACGCGCTTAAACAACCGACGAATTTTTTTATCAGCTAGCGTTTTAATCGATAGCCTCGCGGGTTGTATAGGCAATATTGGCGATGACTGTAAAAATGCATCCCATGCAGTCAAGGTATCTCGGTATTTAGCTGAGTTTAAATGCTCAGCTAAAATCTGTTGCGCGCTGGCTTGTTTGTTTAACAAAAAATCTCTAAACGGCAGTAAATCCGCGCTAAGTGTGGCCGGTAAACAATTTTGATACGCATTAAACTGTTCGACATAAACGTCTAAGTCACGCGTAGGGCTAGTGACAGCGCCTAACCAGGTAAAAAACTCACTAAAATGCTGGTATGCGTGGTCTGGCTCTACCGTTTTCATTTGACTTAACAAGACTCGCGTACGGCGTACTGCAACACGATAATCATGCAGAAATTCGCTATCAAAATGCGCAATAACACCGGTTTCGTTGGCTTTTAATAGCTGTAACAGTTGTGTCAGCAAATCTTTACAAGCAATCTCTGCATGAGTATCTGCGGTAAATTCACAACGAATCTTGGCGTTATAGGCCACGGGTAAGCTATTTCTCCGTATTGAGACGACGTTTTTAATCATTTGTAAGTGTTTCAATTGCGCGACTAAATTATGCGCCTGTTCGGTATAACCTTTTAATGCGATAACAGTTACCCGATTATTGAAGGCTGGGCACTTTTCAAACTCTAAACGCACAATGATTTTTTGGCGCTTGTCCAAAATGTCAATGCAGTGCCTTTCGATACTCATCGTACACAGTTTTAATAACGCACGGTTTTCCAGCACAGGTTCTAGGCGTGTGCGTAGCGCAGCAGATTCAAACTGACGCGCAAAAACCGGTAGTTCAGTTAAAGCTGTACTGGCAATAACCGTTTCTCCGGTTAGTTCCTGCAACGAAAACACCGCATTGTCTGAGCTAACACAATACTCGGCGCTAAGTCCCTGCGCAGCCAATCGGCTATCAAAACTGTCATAATAGCTTTTATGAACAATTTGCTTACGCTGTTTTTTTGCCGTCGTAAATGTATTTAGTATGCTCAATAATGCTTTAACGCTGATATTGCCTACTAATTCAAACTGTGCGTTTACATTTTGCTGGGTCATAACTTGCGCCGTATTAAAAAACTATCGCTGAAATTTAATGCTGCACACCTGGTTAAAACAGTGACTGCAGTTATTAGGTATAATATTGACATGGCATATTGTTTAAGGCTACCGCTTTAGCATTTGTGGCTACACACTTTAGTAGGGACAGGGTATTTAGGGTGTAGGTGTTGGCAGCAGGGATGCTGCCACCAAGCTACAAGGATGTATTCACGGCGTCCTGCACCCTGAATATCCTATCCCACCTTACGTTGGTAGCTACATTTTTTAAAGCTGAGTCACATTGAGTGCCTAAATAAAAATAATAATGGGAGGATACTATGGAACTTGAAAATAAATTTAGTGCATTACAGCTAGCGGTTATTAACGAGCAAGCCTCTATGTATACGTGCGCATGTCCTGTGCATGTGAGTTTACAAATAACGTATTTGCGTAAGCTATTTGATTATCAAAAACGTGTGTTTAAAAAGACGCAGCCACTAGCGAACTAGACGCACAAGTACATTTAAAAATTGCCGAGGTGACGAAAAAAGCCCATCAACTCATGGAACAATGCTTAGATGAAGTACTAAATATGGAGGGTTG
>NZ_LAJX01000249.1 GCF_000963695.1 Methylocucumis oryzae | reverse complement strand
TTCAAGCCATGTCCCAAAACTCTTCCGCTGGAATTCCCGTGAAAGCACGGACTAATGCAGGATGTTTGCGTAACATCGACTCGGTGAACATCACTATCTCCAAATTTTTATTAGGATACTATTGCACCATACACCCATTTTGCTTATTGTGCATAAACTCTATTCTAATCAGCTACATGCTTGGGTTAATCAACACGCGTGTTTACCTGCATGTTTGTTAAAAACCTTGTATGCTAAGGATTGGGGTTCGGTTGGCCATCATGAGCATGCGCATTTACCGGTCTTATTAGAATCATTGCATGAACAATTGCAAGGTGTTGATAGACAGGCTTTTTGCCAACAACCGCTATGGCAGCAAATGCCTGTGGAAACGACGCCCTTAAGTCGGTTGCAGTTGCATCCATTAGTCGCTGAGTTAAATAAAGCCTATGGCACAGGCTTATTAACGCGTTTTTGCGCCGTTTTAGTCGACATGGTTAATCATCTTAAACGCTTACAAGCACCAGTATTATCAGTGTCAGGGTATAAAGCAGGCTCAGTAAGCTTAGCGGCGGTGCCAGCGGCTAGAGGTTTATTAATTCACCACCTCGAATTACAACACGGCTTAGTGTACGATTACCAGGTTATCGCGCCTACGGAATGGAATTTTCATCCAAAAGGCGTGTTAGTCGCTAGCCTAAAAAAATTTATCAGCTGCAAATGCCGATGAATTACAACAACAAGCGCACTGGTTGATTCATGCGATTGACCCTTGTGTAGCTTATTCATTGACATTAGAGCCTTAATGGCATAACTATGACGAATGTATGCATGAAATGTCGTTATGCGAAAGTGTGTTAGAGATTCTTGAACAACAAGCACTTGAGCAACATTTTAACCGTGTAAAAACGGTTTGGTTAGAAATAGGGCAGTTATCTAGCGTAGAGCCGGATGCGATGCGGTTTTGTTTTGATGTCGTGACTAAAAATACCTTAGCTGAACACGCGCGTTTAGAAATTATTGCCACACCTGGTAGTGCGTGGTGTTTGCCTTGTGGTCAAAACGGTTGCCGTGCAAACGCTTTATGATGCCTGTCCCGAGTGTGGCAGTGCGCAATTACAAATCGTTAGTGGTGATGCCATGCGAATTAAAGAACTGGAGGTAGAATAATGTGCGGTGTTTGCGGTTGCGGTGAAGAACATTCTCACGCGCATGAAGAAAACGGTCATGACCATTCTCATCATCATCACCACCATCATCATGAAGCGGAGCATAGCCATGCGCCGGGCTTAACGCCAGCGCGTATGGTGCAAATAGAGCAAGATATTTTGGCAAAAAACAATGCCTATGCCGATGATAATCGCTGTTATTTTGCTGAACGTGGGCTGTTAGTCTTAAATCTGGTGTCTAGCCCAGGCTCAGGTAAAACCACGTTGTTAACCGAAACCATTGTTAAACTTAAGGATGAGCTTGCGATGGGCGTTATTGAAGGCGACCAACAAACCAGCCGCGACGCTGAGAGAATTCGCGCAACCGGTGTGCAAGCCATACAAATCAATACCGGTAAAGGTTGTCATTTAGATGCGCATCGCGTAGGTCATGCCTTAGAACAGCTAAACTTGCCTAATCGCAGTGTGTTGTTTATTGAGAATGTAGGCAATCTCGTTTGTCCATCGGCTTTTGATTTAGGTGAAGCACATAAAGTGGTGGTGTTATCGGTTACAGAAGGTGAAGATAAACCGATTAAATATCCAGATATGTTTAGAGCCGCAGATTTAATGATTTTGAACAAAATTGATTTATTACCGCATCTGGATTTTGACGTTGATCAGTGTTTGCGCTATGCCAAGCAAGTCAACCCTAAAATCAAAGTGTTGCTCATCTCAGCTAAAACCGGTGAAGGCATGACAAATTGGCTGAATTGGTTAAAAGCAGAGTTGGTGTTGCAGGGGATTGAGTATGCTTGACATATCCTTTATTTAACAAATATGAGCTTAATGAGGTTTGGCAATGATGCGTGAAGAAATTGCAACGATGTCGATGTCGGAAAAAATCATCTTGATGGAAGCTATTTGGGATAGCTTAGAAACTGAAATCGATGAATTACAGCCACCTGACTGGCATCAAGACGTTCTTAGCGACAGAATAGAGCGCCTAAACACGGGGCAAGTAAAACTCATCAGTTTACAAGAATTAAAAAATCGTATTCGATGAAGAACAAAGAACTGCTATTACTAGATGATGTCGCTCTGGACTTACAACGAGGCCAGCAGTTTTATGAGCGTATTCAGGCAGGTATCGGTGATTATTTTCTTGATAGCCTCATTGCTGACATTGAATCGTTAAGACTTTATGCCGGGATTCATAGTAAACACTGCCGTTTGTATAGGATGCTAGCAAAAAGATTTCCTTATGCGATTTACTATGATGTTTCAGAACAAGCGATTATCGTTATTGCGGTACTTGATTTAAGACAAAATCCTAAGTGGATTAAGCAGCAACTAACGCGGAAACAGTAAATCTATGTGCCTTGCCATCCCTGCCCAAATTCTAACCATAGCCACCGATTTGCAAACAGCGACGGTGACCGTCGATGGCGTCAATATAGACGTGTCATTAGCTTTAGTAGATGATGTCTGCGTAGGCGATTATGTCCTCGTTCATGTCGGTTTTGCGTTAAACAAAATCGATGAAGCAGAAGCGCTACAAACCCTCGCATTATTTGCCGAGGCCGGTTTAACTACCTCATGAAATATGTAGACGAATTTCGTAGCCATGCGTTAGCCAAACAACTAGCAGTGGCAATAGCCAATACCGTAGACACGGAGCGCCATTACCGGTTAATGGAGTTTTGTGGCGGTCATACCCATGCTATTTTCCGGTATGGTGTGCAAAATTTAATGCCTAGCAATGTCGAGTTTATTCACGGGCCGGGTTGCCCAGTCTGTGTACTGCCGATTGCGCGTATTGATAGTGCTATTCGCCTAGTCAAACAACACGATGTGATTTTATGCACGTATGCCGATTTAATGCGGGTTCCGGCTAGCGAACGGCAAAGTTTGTTGAAGGCAAAAGCGGCAGGCGGCGACATTCGCATGGTGTATTCGACACAAGAGGTATTAAAAATTGCTGAGCAACATCCGGGCCGCCAAGTCGTGTTTTTTGCTATAGGCTTTGAAACCACTACGCCAGCGACCGCTGTTGCAATTAAACAAGCACAAGCGTTAGGTTTAACTAACTTTTCGGTATTCTGTAACCATGTGCTGACGCCTGCTGCCATGCAAGCATTGTTAGATGCCGAACCGCCGATTGCGGTGGATGGTTTTTTAGGCCCATCGCATGTGAGCACGATTATAGGCAGTCAAGCGTATGAGCGTTTCGCTAATCATTATGGCAAGCCGATAGTGATAGCAGGTTTTGAACCACTGGATGTCATGCAATCGGCGTTAATGTTAATTCAGCAATTGAATTCTGGTCGCCATGAGGTCGAAAATGAATATCGTCGTGCGGTTACGCACGAAGGCAATCAAAAAGCCCAGACATTGGTCAACGAGGTGTTAGAGGTTCGTGCGCAGTTTGAATGGCGCGGCCTAGGCTTTATTGCTGATAGCGCACTGAAGCTAAAAACCACGTATGCTGAGTTTGATGCTGAAGAGCGATTTGATATGGTAGATGTATCGGTCAAAGACGTTAAGGGGTGTGAGTGCCCCGCTATTTTACGCGGTATAAAAAAACCTCAAGATTGCAAACTGCTAGGTACGGTGTGTACGCCGGAAAATCCTATGGGTTCTTGCATGGTATCATCAGAAGGCGCGTGTGCAGCCTATTGGTCGTATGGTCGAGTTTATTCTAGTTAAGAGGCGTTGAGCATGATAGCTAGATATGTTAATCCCTATACCGACTTTGGTTTTAAACGCTTATTTGGCGAGGAAGCCAGTAAAGACTTGTTGATTGATTTTTTAAATCAATTACTCCCTGCGCATCATCAAATCGCCGAACTGAGCTTTAAGAATCCAGAAAAACTACCCAGCACGCCGAAAGAGCGCAAAGCGATTTTTGATATTTATTGCCAAGCGCGTAATGGTCAACGCTTTATCGTCGAAATGCAAAAAGCGCGGCTGAATTTTTTCAAAGACCGGGCGTTGTTTTATTCGACGTTTCCGATTAAAGAACAAGCCMAAAGGGGTGTGGA
>NZ_LAJX01000248.1 GCF_000963695.1 Methylocucumis oryzae | reverse complement strand
ATACCGCTTAAGGTCAAACTTCCTGTGTTAACGCTGATACGGGTATTACCGGTTAACGTAACCGCGCCGCTTAAGCTATTATCTCCGCTAAGACTAGCTAATGCACCGCTACCTGATACGCCTGTTCCTGTTAAACCCGCTAAGTTTTCGGCAAGGTTAACGCCGCCTTGCAACGCCAGCGTAGCATTGTTGGCCACGGTTGTTGTGCCGACAGTCGTGCCCAATGCGCTATTATTATTGACTGCTACAGTACCTGCTGCCACTAAGATGTCACCAGTAAAGCTGCTACTAGCCCCGCTTAACGTGAGCGTACCTGTACCATATTTTATGAAGCCGCCACTACCGGTAAATTCACCTGAATACGTGGTAGAGGTTCCATCACCACCTGCACTCAACGAGTTTGCGCCTAGCGCTACCGTACCCCCACCTGCTAATGAGCCGACCGTCTCATCGTAGGCATTGACCAATGTTGCCCCGAACTCTATCGTCACGGCAGTGTTATCGCTCAGCGTCGTGCCGCTGGTATTCGCCAGAACGAGCTCACCTGCCGATACTATCGTCGCGCCAGTGTAAGTATTCGCGCCAGATAAGGTGAGTGAGCCTGCCCCGGTTTTGGTAAAACCACCCGAGTCGGTAACAATGCCTGCAAAGTTCGTCGTAGCTGTTTGGTTGACAGTTAGCTGGTTAAAGTTAAGGTCAACAGTACCGCCGACGCCAGACAGATTGCCTATGGTTTCGCTAGCCAATAGCTCTAAAGTCGAACCAGCCGATAACGTGACTTGTCCCGTATCAGCCAGTGCTAAGCCATTATTGACTTTTAACGTACCGGCTGAAAGCGTCGTGTCACCGGTACGGGTGTTAGCACCGGATAAGGTTAAGACACCAGCGCCTTGCTTGGTTATTGTGCCATTACCACCAATCACGCTGGTTATATCGGCGGTGTTACCGGTATCAACACTGATAATACCGCCGTTACTGCCTATGCTAATGGCTTTATTGATTTGCGTCGTTCCAGTGACTTTTAATAGTGCCGATGAACCGTCAATAGTCACCGTCCCAATACCTAAATTGCTGTTTGCAGCAATGCTTAACGTACCCGATGAAATCGTCGTATCCAGATAACCGGCCGAATTGTTGCCATTAAGAATAATAGCGCCCATCGCGCCCGTGCTGGCCACTAACAAACTGCCATTGCTCATCGTGCCGTTGAAGGTCAAATCTGCCGCAATGCCATTATTAATGCTGCGAGTCCCCCCGGCTAAATCCACGGTGCCGTCAAAAATAAACCCGAAACTACCCGCCTGCAAAGCGTCACCGTTGATGACGACATGGTTGGCTAAGGTATAACTGGTCGTGGTGCTGCGGAATTTACCGCCGGAAATGGTAAACGTACCGCTGCCCAGCGCTGTAGTAGAACCTATATCAATAATACCGCTAGCGAGCGTGACGCCACCGGTGAAGGTATTGTTACCTGATATCGCTACAACATGTCCGCCACCGCCTGAAATCGTCAATACGCCACTACTACTGCCGGAGATGATGCCAGACAGCGTGACATTACCGACTAAGCAATCTATCCCGCCGCCGTTCGCAGTTACGTTGACGGCAACCGATTCGTTTAGCCCTGCGCTGGTTCTAGCGCTTAACGTACCTCCATCGAAGGTTAATGTACCGGTATTCGGCAAATCGTCAGTCGCTAAGGTGCCGGCGCTAATAGTCGTGCCACCGGTATACGTTTCCGTGTTGCTTAAAATAAGCGTACCCGTGCCAGTTTTAGTTAAACTTCTAGCCCCTGATTGACCGATGACACCCGAAAGCGTCGCCGAAAACGAGCTACCGACTTCTATCACTGCATTTCCAGTCAACGTTAGCGTATTGTCTATGGTATTAGAGCCGGTAATGGCTAAGGTCGCTCCGCTTGCCAGCGAAACCGTGCCTGAACCAAGGTTACTGTCAGAGGTGATAGACAGCTTGGTATTGGCGCTAATCAACGTGCTCCCCGTATAGGTGTTCGTACCGGATAACACTATGGCGTTATTATTCGCCGAATCATCGTTTGACAGCGTTAAGTTGCGCGCGCCGCCACTTTCAGAAATGTTACCGGCAAACGTGATAACCGCTCCGTTGGCCATTAAGTTATCCGCCGTATCGGTCGCTAGCGTCGCATTCCCTGCAAGCACAAAGTTATTGCTAAGCGTTCTGGTAGCGCCACTTACATAGACTTGAACGCCAGCACTCAACGTGACAATGCCACTACCTAAATTCCCTGTGCCAAATGCCTCTAAAACACCGTTAGTGACATTAATATTTCCAGTAAAGCCATTAGCATTCCAAAAATTAAGCGCAGACGCACCGGTTTTGGTCAACGTGCCAGAACCGGTTACTGCGCCGGTAAAAGTCACTTTTCCCAGCAAATTATTCGCAGTAATCGTTGCGCCGCCACCTATCACAACCGCGTTATCAATAACATTGTAGACATTTAAACTGGCATTGCCGCTCACCGTACCGTCAACAAATGTCGTTCCATTGCCAGTCACCTCTAACGTACTACCGCCAGCGAGATTTATCGTACCGCCCACTGACGACGTGATATTTCCCCCTCCATTTGACGTCCAAGTCGCGCCCAAATTAGCATCTGATGCCACGCTTAACGTACCAGCAGAAACCGTGGTAGCGCCTTTATAGATATTACTTCCTGATAAAATCAGCTTGCCTGCGCCGGTTTTAGTGAATCCGCCTTCGGCATTGTCAGTCACCGCATTACTACTGCCAATATCGCCGCTTAAGGTCAAGGTCGTGCTATTAGCCACATCGACTGTCACCGTACTGAAGGGCTTTTTGATAGCGCCTGTGAAGCTATTGTCACCACTGACGTTCTGAATCGTGCCGCCAAAGAAATCAGTAATGTCTTCGCCGCTTATGGTGATGCCGCCCTGTAAAGCGAGAACACCGCCATTCATCTCGTTAATGCCTTTAGCCGTATCGCCTAAAGCAGCATTGTTGGTAAGCAGCAACGTACCGTTATCTAAAAATACCGCATCTTTAAACGTATTCGTACCGGACAAAACGACCGTACCCGTATTTGAGCCAGTACCAATATGCAAATCCCAAGAATCACCGGTTGCGGTACCACTACTGCTAAAAACACCGCTGAGTGTAAGCTGAGTGCCTGTCGCTGCGGATAACGTAACACTGCCATTACTGGTATGAGCGATAGTCCCAGACAGTGTGTTATTACCGCTGATGTTTTCCAACGCAGCACTAGTACCGGCTGGA
>NZ_LAJX01000247.1 GCF_000963695.1 Methylocucumis oryzae | reverse complement strand
AAAACTACGGTAACTCAACGGTATTAATCGAAACCAGTTGGAAACTCGTTCATGTGCCTACCGGCAAACAAGTGTTTCAAAAAAATTTGCTTGTGTAGAGCAAAAAAGGCAAATGTGCCACCAAAAAAATGCCTTGGTATGTCTTTATTAATGGCTCTGTTGAGCCTTTATTAGTGGCCGATGATGGTATTCCTATTGGTAGCACAGGCTCAGGCTCAGGTTTTGTCGTCAAACAAGATGGTTATATCTTAACCAATCGCCATGTCGCGGCGAGCTGGCATACCCAAAACAGTAATTTTACGTTACCGGGTGTGTTAATGGTTTGTAGCGACTCAGACTGCTCATCATCTAAGCTCTCAGAACTCCCGAATGACCCTGATAATCAATATGTCACCGCGTTAAGTAATTGGGTACCTGCCAAAACTAAAATGTTTGGTGATAAGCCTTTACACGGCAAAATTGTCGAAGGTCGCAATGACTACTTAGATGTCACCTTCCCCAAAACCGGTTTACGCATCCCTGCGCGTTTAGTCACAGTCTCTGATAATTCGGATGTCGCACTCATTAAAATCGACTTACCGGAAGCCTTAACACCGGTACAACTAGGCTCCAACGATAAAGTCGAGTCGGGTGAAACGATTACCGTTATGGGTTATCCAGGTATTTCGCCTGATGTAGCGGTAAAAGTAAAATCTGAAGACCATTTCAACCGTGAAGGCAGTTGGCAACAAATTCCAGACCCTACTGTTACTAGCGGTAATATTGGCAAAGTGATTGAAGGCAATGCTAAAGTGCTGTCTGATTCGGTAAAAGATTACGCCAGCGAAATGGGCGATGTTTACCAATTAACGGTGAATGCAACTGGTAGCGGTAATAGCGGCGGCCCTGTTTTTAACAATAAAGGCCATGTGATAGGTATTTTTACCGCAAAAGCCAATGACCGCTCAGGCACTAGCATTTCGTTTGCCGTACCGATAAAACATGGTGAAGAGATCATGGGCGTCCATCAAGTGATTCAATAATCATGCGCCGCCTAATGAACTCGCCGTGGCATTGGCTGGCTAGCAAACTAAAACCTAGCGCGCATAACAATCGCTATGGTTTAAAAAACTATACATTAGAGCTAGGGTTATTGTCCGATACGGGCAAAACCCGGCCAGTCAACCAAGATAATATTGGCTGTATTCGCTTTGCCGACGCAAATACTGTCTTAGCTGTGGTTGCCGATGGCATGGGGGGACATCAAGGCGGTGAAACAGCAAGCCGTGTTGCGGTAGAGACGTTACAACAACATCTTACCCAACACCTATTGCAGCAAAACACGCCACAGGCATTAAGCAATGCGTTTAATCAAGCCAATAGCGCCGTGTTTCAACACGCGTCTACAAGCACGTCATTACACGGCATGGGTACAACCCTAGTCGTGTTAGCCGTGCTCAATGGTTTAGCGTATTACGCCAATGTCGGTGATAGCCGGTTATACTTATTAAGAAATGGCGTTTGTCGGCAACTTTCAGAAGACCATACCGTCGTAGCCTCGTTAGTGAAAGATGGACTGCTTGCACCTGATGCGGTAAAAAATCATCCTGATAAACACTTACTCACTCATGCGCTAGGCACTCGTCCACAAACAACTATCGCTTATTCAATAAAACCGTTAGCCTTAGAGCATGGCGATTGTTTTTTATTGTGCTCGGATGGATTATATGATTTAGTCGATGATACAGAATTTAATAGCATCATCACGACACAAACGGCCAACAAAGCCTGTAGTACGCTGATTGAGCTAGCGAATACACGCGGCGGATTTGATAATATTTCCGCCATTGTGATTAAAATACACACAACCGATAGCACACCACACACTCAAGCACCGATGACCAACGCCTAAGCGGGGGAGACTATGGACCAAATCGATAATTACAAAATTGTAGAAAAAATCGGCTCCGGCGGCATGGGTGAAGTCTATAAAGGACTTGATGTCATGCTAGAGCGTGAAGTAGCCATTAAATTGCTGAAACCTGAGCTAAAAAATAGACCCGATATTATTCAACGTTTTAAAGACGAACTCATCGCCTTAGGACGGTTAAATCATTCGAATATCACCACGCTGTATCAATACAAATTCGACCCCGAACAAGATAAGTATTACATGGCGTTGGAATTTGCCAGAGGCGAAGAATTAGAAGCCATTTTAAAGAAACAAGGCGTCATACCTTGGCCTACTGCCGTCAAATACACGATAGAATTGTTAGACGGCATTCACCATGCGCATAGTTTTAATGTGGTACACCGCGATATAAAACCGTCAAATATCATTATCACCGACAAAAACAGCGTAAAAATCTTAGATTTTGGCATTGCCCGAATCCTAGAAACAGCGCGGCTAACGCAAACCGGTCAATTCGTCGGCACGTTACACTATGTATCGCCCGAACAAATCCAAGGCCAAGAAACCGGGCCTCATACTGATATATACTCAGCCGGTGTTGTGCTATACGAAATGCTGACAGGCCATATTCCCTTTGAAAAAAGCACCGATTACGAATTGCGCCGCGCGATTGTTGAAGAAAAACCCAAACCACCGTTAAGCTTTGGCGCCCACATTCCGGCACAATTAGAGCAAATCATATTAAAAGCTTTAGAAAAAAAAGCCGCAACAGCGCTTTGCCAGCGCGCAAGCCTTTAGCCAAGCTTTACAAAAACTACTATTAACAACAGAAGAACACGCCGTCATCGCTAAAAAACCTGTTTTACCGAGTTGGATGGCAGACTATCCCGGCGTTGTTTTCTTAGCGACATTACTCACCGCAGGCGGTAGCTATTGGTTTTTTCAAGAACAACCACAACCCACAACGGATAAGCAAACAACGCCGTTACCTGTAGCGACAACAACTCCGCCTAACTTACCTACACCGCCTATCATCCCGCTTACAACCACAACATTAAGTAATACAGAACCAAATGGGGCTAATCCAACGCAAACAGTCACTGTCACGCCGTTGTCAGAAAATAAAGCACTGACGGCTGAAGTCTTACCGCCGCCGGCTGATTTAAAGCCTATAGTGCCAGAAGCAGAAGCAGAAGCACCGAAAACTAAGCCGATAGAAACAAAAAAAACTACAACCGCTCCGGCTAAAAAAGTAGCCACTAAATCCACACCTGTAAAATCAGCATCGAATAAATCAGCCAGCAAAACGCAAACCAATCCGCCTCAAGTCACTCAAGCGAGACGACAACTGCCTATGCCGCTGTTTATACCGCCTGACCCGATAATGTTACGCCCTCACCCACCGCGTAAACACAACAAACGAAATAGAAGAATCGACGATGCTGCCATTCGATTTTTTAATACTCAATAACTCAGGAACCATTATGAAAAAAATAATTATCGCCACCAGTATCGCAACCTTAGCTTTGACCGGTTGCGCTAATATGAATAGACAACAACAAGCCTCACTAGGCTCATTAGGCGGTGCGGCCGTAGGTTCAGGCATAGGCGCCGCTATGGGTGGCAGCGAAGGTGCCGCTATAGGCGCAGGCGCTGGTGCCTTATTAGGCGGTATTGCCGCTTACTCGTTATCGACCGACCCTTATACCCAACTCGTCAGCCAACAAGCCAATGCCTGGCAACGGGAAATCGGTGCGCAGCCTGGCGTGACCCAAGCCACGCAAATCATCGAAAATGGCAAAAAGCTACAAAAAATCAATAGCCAAAAATTCATGCTCTCTGAAGCGCAAATGGTGGTTGGCAACCAATTATCACCTAAGGTCAAACGGCAATTAATACTCGCTAAACAAGAAGCACAAAAAGTTGGCGGTCGGGTTCAAGTACTATGCCCACCTAATGCCCCTCAAGCTGTGTTAAATGACATTAGGAAAGCGGGTATCAGTTATACTCAAGACGCTATGTTAAGAACAGGTTATGCCGTGCTCATGTCGAAGTAATGACACAGGTTTTTCTCCTTATGACCGCTTTAATTTGTTTGTCTGACTCATGATTCGTTATAACCGTTTATTTATCCTAATACTGCTCTGGCCTTGGCTATGCTTTGCCAAAACCACCATTACCACATCGGTAGACCGTAACCCGGTTAACCTGAATGACTCGTTTCAAATTATATTCAAAGCCGATGATACGCCCGATGACGACCCGGATTTAAGCCCGTTAGAGCAAGATTTCACAGTGTTAAATCAAAGCCAATCATCAAGCAAATCGTGGATGAATGGGCGTTTTAGCAGCACGATACAATGGACCGTCAATGTCATCGCTAAACACGCAGGTACGCTAACGATTCCCTCTATTGCGTTTGGCTCGGACCACAGCAACGCGATGACGGTTACCATAACCGACCAACCCGACACGCAAGGCCTTAACAATGAGCAAGAATTATTCTTAGACGTCAGCGCAGAACCTGAACAACCTTATTTACAAGCACAAGTCATTTACACCTTACGCTTATACACCCGCGTTGATATTGCCCAAGCGCGGCTCACCGAGCCTGAATTAGCCGATGCCGTCGTTGAAAAACTTGGCGATGATAGCAATTACAACACCCAAGTGAATGGCGTCGATTATTCGGTTACAGAACGGCGTTATGCCATTTTTCCGCAAAAAACCGGCGAGTTAACCATTCAGCCCTTGCAACTGACCGCTGAAATTTTAACAAACTCATCCATGCCGCGTTTTAATGGCTTTTTTAATCAGCAAATGGCAAAAACCAAACGCTTAAACTCAAAACCGATTACCTTGCAAGTGCAAGCTATCCCAAGCAACGCAAACGGAAAAGCCTGGCTACCGGCCAAACGCGTTGAGCTCAGCGAACAATGGTCTGGTGATATAAGCTCAGCCAAAGCAGGTGAGCCGATTACCCGCACCTTAACCTTAACCGTTGATGGCAACACCGTTGCGCAACTGCCAGAACTCGCGCCATTAAGCCAGCACAGCTTATTAAAAAGCTATCCAGACCAACCGGTATTAAAAGAGCAAAAAAACAGCGATGGCTTAACGGCGTTCAGACAAGAAAAAATAGCTTTATTACCGAATAAAGCCGGTCAATATAAACTGCCTGAAATCGCTATTCCTTGGTTTAACACGCAAACCAAACAAATGGAACTGGCTAAATTACCAGAGACAGTGTTAACCGCTGTCGGCGATGTAGCGACTACGCCAGCCCCGGTACAAACACCGGTAGCACAAGCCCAACAAGCTGCTCCATTAACGCAAACACCCACGCCGATAACAGCCGACGTCACACAGCAACAGCCAACTAACGATTTTTGGCCGTGGTTATCTGCGTTTTTAGGTTTAGGTTGGCTAATCACATTGGTTATTTTGTTAACACAGCGCACCAAGCCTAAGCATCACACGACTCAAGTCGCTGTACCTGAACAAAGTCAATCGACTTTTCAGCTCAAACACTTACAAGTGGCTTGCGATAACAATAATCCCCACGCCGCAAAAGCGGCATTATTAACTTGGGGTCAGCATGAATTTGGCGTCAACAGCTTAGGGGCGATTGCAGCCCTGGTAGACGCACGGTTAAGAGATGAGATTTTGCGGTTAAACGACAGCTTATACGCCCAAGACCCTAAACCTTGGCAAGGTAAACCGTTGTTAAAAGCGTTTAATGAACAGCAAGCGCGCAGCAAGTTGAATAAAACAAGCTTACAACCCCTACAACCGCTTTACCGTTTGTAAATATTCGCGGGTAATAAACAAGGCGGCAATAGACCTTGCTTCAGTACATTCCCCGGTCGCTAGCAAACCATTAATATTGGTTAACGACCAGGGAATAACCTCTAGCTCTTCAGGTTCGTCGCCTAATAATTTTTCCACATACAACTGACGCGCTAAAATAATGTCCGTCGTATGCTCAAGATAAGCCGGTGCCATAGAAAAAGTGCTTAAACGTAATAAATCAGTGGCTCCAAACCCCACTTCTTCTTTCAACTCACGATTAGCGGCTTCAAAAAGGGTTTCACCAGCATCGACTTTACCCTTAGGCAAACCCAATTCGTAACGATGAACACCGGCCGAATATTCTCGAATTAACAACACCGTATCATTATCTAGCATAGGCACGATTAACACCGCCCCGGTAGGACTGCTTTTCGCCAAACGTTCATAATTGCGTTGCTCGCCGTTGCTAAACTGTATGTCTAACGACTCAATGCGGAACAAACGACTTCTGGCAATCGTTGTTTTATTTAAGATAGTGGGTATTTCGGCCATAGTCTTCACTCAATCAAATCATTATTAACTATAACTCACTCTTATGCTGAATTGGAAAAAAAATTGACACCGTATTACTCGATATGGATGGTACTTTACTCGACTTAAATTTTGATAATCACTTTTGGCAAGAATTCGTACCGCAAAAATACGCCGAACTACACGCCATATCGATTCACGACGCTAAACAACAGCTTATACCGTTGTTTAAAAGCATGGAAGGAAAACTAGAATGGTATTGCTTAGATTATTGGAGTAGCCAACTAAACTTAGATATTGCTGGCTTAAAAGCAGAAATTGCCGAACTCATCGCCGTGTTACCGCATGTCGTCGACTTTTTAAGCGCTGTGCGCGCTGCCGGTAAACAAGTCATGCTAGTTACCAACGCGCATCGCGGTAGCTTAGCGATAAAAATGGAAAAAACCTGCTTACACACGTTTTTTGACGAGATTGTTTGTTCGCATGATTTGGGCTTGCCTAAAGAGCATCCAGACTTTTGGCCAATATTTCAAGCCCGCTATGGGTTTGACGCAACAACAACCTTATTCGTGGATGACAATATTGCGGTATTAAATGCCGCTAAAGCCTATGGCATTGGTTATTTAATCTCTGTCAGCAAGCCAGACTCTAGCCGACCTAAACGCGAAATTACTCACTATCCTGCGATTGAGGATTTTCGTGACTTACTGCCCGTGGCTTAGGCGCATGATGTTTAAACGGTTTATTCGATTTATGCGGCGGTTTATGCTTTTCAGGCGCTTTTTCAGGCACTATGACATCGGCTAATAACTCTTTAGGAATCGCTTGCACCGGAATTTTTTGCCCGATGTACTCTTCAATATCCGGCATAGAATACGCGTATTGCTCACAAATAAAACTAATTGCAATACCGCTAGCACCAAAACGAGCGGTACGCCCTATTCTATGCACATAATCCTCAACATCTTGTGGCAAATCATAATTAAACACATGTGATACATCGGCTATATGCAAACCGCGCGCAGCCACATCCGTCGCAATTAACAAAGAAATATGATTTTCCTGAAAATCCGTCAACATGCGCTGACGTTTTTGCTGCGGCACATCACCGCTTAACGCCGCCGTTTTAAAACCATTCGCATTTAACGTATCGTTTAATAATTCGGCACAGCGTTTAGTATTAACAAACACAATACTGCGTTGCGGTTGTTGCTGCTGCAAGATACCAACTAGCAACGGCAGCTTTTGCTCATTAGCCGGACAATACGCGCTTTGTTGAATCGCCTTAGACGTCACCTCTTCGCTTTCAATGCGGATTAACACCGGATTATTCATGTGCTCGTAAGCTAATTCAATCACCCGATACGATAACGTCGCTGAAAACAACATATTCAACCGCGCCGCTGGCGTAGGCATCCGTTTCAACAAATAGCGAATATCTTTAATAAAGCCCAAATCAAACATGCGGTCGGCTTCATCTAACACCACGACTTGCACATGCTCTAAGCTAAACGCTTGTTGCCTATAGAAATCAATAATACGCCCCGGCGTGCCAATAATAATATCGACATTGGATTTAATTTGCTCCAATTGCTTTTGATAATCGGTGCCGCCGTAAATCAACGCATATCTAAAATTTAAATGCTTAGCGAGCAACAACGCATCTTTATGAATTTGTATCGCCAGCTCACGAGTAGGTGCAATGATAATCGCCCTAGGATTTTTAATCCGTTCGCTTTCATCATTCAATAAATGCTGAAACGTCGCTAATAAAAACGTGGCGGTCTTACCGGTACCCGTCTGCGCTTGACCGGCAATATCTTTGCCACGCAACGATAACGGTAACGCCTTATCTTGAATCGGGGTGCAATGGGTAAAACCAGCATCATTTAAACCTTTCAAAATGATGTCTGATAATTCTAAATTGCTAAAGCGGGTAATTGTTAAATGAGTATCTTTCATGTGCTATAGCATAACTTAAAATTGCCTGGGTATAAAATGCAATTCCGAAAGTTTAAGGCGATAGCGGTGGTTAAGTGGGTCTGATGGCTATAGTTAGTTTTTGGGAACAATGCTTTTTGTATGTTTGATTGGCTAGTAATGCTAGCAACATTGGATTGATGGCTTTTATGTATGGGTACTCGACTATCTCACAGATTGAGATAAATACCGATTAAAAAGCAACTTAGGATAGGGATTTATTGGTGCATAACTCATACTAACAAAAAGTTGCTAACAACTAGGATGTATAATAATATCGTTAAAAAAACAATGAGCACGAATCGGGAAATACACTGATTCGTTTGTAATCTGTGCCCCACTAAAAAGTGGGATACCTTACACTAGGCGTCCGAAACAAACCTTGTCGGCGCTCCAAGAAAGAGAAGCCATGTTCCCTGCACTTCAAGCCTCGATTGAACGATTCACAAGCGAGATGTCGACCATAGACGAGATGGTTCACGTCCTTCTGAAAGGACATCTTCTGCTTGAAGAAGCTCTTGCCTTAATCATCGATCAGCATGTGTTTCACAGAGAGAACATAGCGGATGCTAGGCTAACTTTTGCGCAGAAGCTGAACGTTGCGAGATCGCTGTGCCTTCGAAAGAACAATCTTGGCGAATGGGAACTGGTGGCTGCAATTAATGGACTCAGAAACGATCTTGCTCACCGGCTGAACTCTCCGGATCGCAGAAAGAAACTCGACAAAGTAAAAACTATCTATTTTCGAGAAGCAGCGGATTTTGGTCGTATAGACCTCATAAAGACACAGAGCGATCACGAGATCATCTTTGCTGCTTGCGCCCACTGTGCAGGCTTTCTTGCTACTTGTGCAGAGGATCTTCGGCACCTACGCCAAGCAATCTACGAAATAGACCGGAACATGAACTCGGAACTGCCACCATTTGAGCTATAAACCATTAAACCAAACACCTAACAAAAACAACCCGTAAGGCGTATAGATGTAAGGTGGATTCGCCGATAGGCAATCCGCCATTTCCGGGGCACACCGATGGCGGTTTGCTGTCGCGAAACCACCCTACGCCTAACCATTAAGCCGCATAGATATAGGCCCAGACCACCAAGGTTAAAATGAAAGTTTCAGAAATTTTGGGCCTGCTTGCTAAAGATGACTGGTATCTTGTGGCTACACGGGGCAGTCATCGGCAGTTTCGGCATCCTACAAAATCTGGGCGTGAACCGTTCCTGGAAAGCCAAGCGATGATTTAGCTCCCGGAACATTAAACAGCATTCTTAAGCAAGCGCAATTAAAGAGGTAAATCCATGCGTTACGCAATAATCATTGAACAAGCCGAAGGTAATTATTCGGCTTATGTGCCTGATCTTCCTGGGTGCATCACTACGGGGGCTTCTCTTGAGGAAATAGAGCGGAACATCCGTGAAGCAATCGAGTTTCATCTTGATGGTTTGCGGGAGGACGGTTTGCCTATCCCTATTCCTTCAACTCTTGTTGAATATTGCGAGCTTGCTGCTGCTTAGTTTTATGGTGTTTATTCGGTTTAACATGGTTATCAACCCGTAAGGCGTATAGATGTAAGGTGGATTCGCCGACAGGCAATCCGCCGTTTCGGGGTACACCGATGGCGGTTTGCTATCGCGAAACCGCCCTACGCCTAACTCGTAAATACATAGCCAAGTGCATTCCATGCACCGCATATCCCAACCAGCAACTCTTAAGCCGCATAGATATAGATAATGCACAAAATCCAATCAATTATAGCTAGTAATGACTGAAATTTCTGAGATTGAAGCGGCTGTAACCAAGCTTTCCCGCGAAGACCTTTCTGCATTTCGCGACTGGTTTCAAGAATTCGACGCTGAAGCTTGGGATAAACAATTCGCGCATGACATTGCGGCAGGTCGTCTTGATGCACTCGCTGAGGAGGCATTGCGTGATTTTCGTAAAGGCCGCTGTACTGTTCTGTGAGGCATCGCGCAACCCCTAAATTTTGGTAAGCACCTGTCACACGTCAATCAAGCACGACCAAAGCTATAAATGGGTGCGGATTTTATATCTTTACCCCTCACCGCTGCTTAAACAACGCAGCAATCAAATGTGCAGGATAAACCATGCCCGCCAACCGTTTTTCTGCATCAACGACCGGAATTTGCCTAAACCCTTGCTCGGCCATTAAAGGAATTAATTCAACAATATGCGTGGTATCGGCTAAAACTTGAACCGGATGGGTCATGATGTGGCCGACCGCTTCTGGTTTATCGGTCGCGACATCGGGTGTACGCCGTACAAACGCTAAAAATTTATCCATTAATTTTTCTTGCGGCTTTAAATCGATAAATTTAAAAAAATCATTCCATGTGACTATGCCAATAACCCGCCTGGCCTTATCAATAACTGGCACTGCTTTAAGACGTTGGTTATGCATGAGTTGCCAAGCTTCTTCAACCTCTGAACCATAATCTAGGGTCGGAATATCTTTCACCATAATATCGCCACAGGTGATAAGTCCATACGTTTGCTGATAGATCTGCAATTGCACGGTGCTTAATAGTTGACTTAAATCGGCAGCTGAGACATCTAAAAATTTTATCGCCATGCGCTAATGCTTGACGTAAATCCGATTCTGATACGCTTATTTTCGGCAACGCCTGAGCGGTTGACTGTTTAGCGCTTTGCCTAGCGTCGGTTTTTTTGTTAACAACAGGATAGGTATTGTTTAATAGCCAACGATGCACAACGACCGCTAAGCCGAATAACACCAAGACATTAATAGCGACCGGGACTACAGCAAAGCTCAAGCCTAATGATGTCACGGCACTTCCCGCAGTCACGGGCGTTAATGCTGTTGCGGTAGCCGGTGGATGTAAGCAACGCAGCAATAACATAGCAAATACACTAATCCCCGCCGCACAAGCACCGGCGATAACAATATCTGGAATCGCTAACGCGCATATCATACCCACTAATGCCGAAATAATTTGACCACCGATTAACGGCCACGGCTGAGCTAGCGGACTATTGGGAATAAAAAATAATATCACCGCTGATGCTCCTAGCGATGCGACCAGCACAGGTGAGTTCGGTGTTCCGGTTAATAATGCTGTCAACCAACCGGCTAACAATACGGCAGCAAAACATGCCAGCGTTGATATCGCTTTTGCTTTTAGACTTAATGGAACCGGGTCGATAGTAATGAAGCGAAACCAAGAAAGCATAAAAACCTCCGTTTTATGAATTTGAATAATAAACGTAATACAGAAATAACTGTATACCTAACTTACGATTGATAAAACCTATTGTTACCATAAAAACAAACGATTTTATTTATATCATACTACACCGCTACACTGTACGCGCATGGCAAGCCATGAGTTATTAATCTTAAGGCTACACACTTATGACGGGACAGGGCGTTTAGAACGCAGGTGTCGGCAGCAGGGATGCTGCCGCCAAGCCTACAGGGACGTATTTACGGCGTCCTGCGTTCTGAATGACCTGTCCTGTCTTAAGTTGGTAACC
>NZ_LAJX01000246.1 GCF_000963695.1 Methylocucumis oryzae | reverse complement strand
CTGCTGCCGACACCTGGAGCCACAAGGATGTGGTGAATGCAGAAAACGCACGACTGCAGGACGCAGAGCAATGCAGGAGCTATTGCCGAGGAGCAGTTTTCTGTCTCTCTAAACGCCCTGTCCCGTCATAAGTGTGTAGCCCGATTGTCGAAGCCAATTTGAAAGCGTCTATAACATCGACTCGTCGTTTCAATGAATCCGCTCACATCAGGTTAAGAGTAATGGCTTTGAGTGTAATGCCCTTGTTAAACTGAAAATACCTATGGCTTTATTTTAATTGAATAACTAAACCACCATTAGCCGCAGAATCTGCGGTAGGTACGATTTCAGTACGATTCAAGCCTTTATTGCTATGCGTGAAGGGCACAACGGGATTGCTAGCATTAAAGGGTACGCTAGCCGTAAAGCCTCGTGGGTCGGCTGTGGTTGCAAAAATACCAGTTTTCCCCCAGGCTTGCGTGGTATTGACTGCATTAGCAACTGTTGGGCTGCCTAAGTCATCAGCAAATATTTTTAACAATTTTGTCTTAAGTGCCCATTGTGGATCAGAAGGTTTATTGGTTTTGTATAACACAGCGCCTTCTGCCCAATGCGGATAGACACCGGCTGCGACGTTTTTCAATAGTCGGTGCATAACCATCAATTTTGATGTAACGCCACGGATCACCACCTGAACCAGAAGTAGTTACGCCATTATTACGGTCGGCGCTATTAATGGCGATTCCCCAACGCTTAGCAAAATTGCTACCATCGGCGACGTTATTATAGCTGGTGGCATTGGTGCCATTTTGCCAATCTTTTAATAAGTTGCCCGTATCAGATGTGCCGCCAGGAGATTTAACAATGGGTAGCGATGCATCTTCATCTACTGCGTTATCGGGTGTTTTAGCGGCGGGCGCAAATGAGTTCGCTGTAGCCGGGTAATTTAAAAATTTAGCATACGCAACGGCACCAATAGCCGCGCCATTATTGCGACGGGCGACAGCTACTGGCGTAAAGTGGTTACCGCTACTGCTTTCTTGATAAGGCGCGCTAATGGCTGCATCCGTTAAAATGGCGTTATCGACTAAACTTTTTACCGAATTGCCATCGGTTTTATCGACAATTTTAAACTGCTCCCAAGTGCCAATTTTGCCCGCCAATAATGAGCCAATTACATTACGATTTAAATTGGGCAAGCTGGCTTCGTCATAAGCGCCAATTTGAATACTACTGGGTAAGCTACCGGCACGTTTCTGCGCAGCTTGTAGTGCTTTATATAAATCCAACGTGACAGCTACGCCATACACTAAGCCACCGGTTGGGACAATCGTGAAGGCATTAGGGCCTGTGGTTGGAACTTGCTTAAGGGATAACGGCCAATTAGTTTCGGGTAAGCCTGTCGTTAATTGATTGACCGGTTGCGGATAATTTTCTGTGCCTGGCTTTAATAATATATTGGGGTCAACGCCTAAAAAACCACCATCGGATTGTTTTTTAATCAAATACGTTGTGGCATTGCTAGCATCAATAGTTTTTTTCCATTGTTTTGTGCCACTCGATTCCCAGGCAGATTGTTCTTGTCCTGTTATCTTTAAATGTTCTAACGCGGTGCCTGATAGCAAGGGCACTACGCCATAGCCTGCGGCACCGTAGGAACGTTTTTCTAATAAAATTTTCTTACCCGCTAAGCCGGAGCCTAAATTTGCGTTCCCGGTAAAGTAATATACTGTCCAGCGCGAACCGATAGCACCGGTAACCGGGTCAACATCGCTAAATGTATCTAAGCTGCCGGTTTTTGCTAAGGTCGTTTCCACCACGCGCCCATAGGCTTTGTCTTGTGCCGCACCACCTGACGTGTAAATAGCAATATTGGGATTGCCGTCATCCCACGGAGTTAGTGCATTGGCATTAGTCGCGGCAACGAGAAGAGCGCTTATTGTTAGTGCTAAAGAGTATTTTTGAGTCATGAGTATTCATCCTGTAAGAGTGGTAGGGCAATGTATGCACATTGCCGACAACACTGTCTAATCACAACTCATGCCAATCTATAATTTATTGATTTAAAATAATTATTTTTGTGTGGCGTAAAACAACTGCTGCTATTGGTTCAGTTAAGTGATGCTCAGCTGTTGCCTAAGCATCAGCAAAGCAGGGTATATGCTGAAATTCGATAAACACTAGCAAAATAATCATTAAACGCTTTATAGAGCAACTGTTAAAGTTCAGAGCAGCTTGACTCATTAACGATATAACTATGAAAAACAACGAATATATATTCAGTGATTTTCAATCTGCTCCGCTTTCTGAGCCTGTGATTACGCTTCCGAACCCAGATGCCCATGCGACGTCGATTAGAGCAACCGCCTTAGTGTTTTACGATCCAGCGTCGTTGCGTTTGTTGGAGTATATTGAACGCATCGCACCCAGTGACGCGACAGTATTAATCATCGGTGAAACCGGCACGGGAAAAGAATTAGCCGCCCGCCAAGTTCATAAATTAAGTCACCGGCGGAATAGTCCGTTTATCGCGGTAAACTGTGGCGCGTTATCGGAAAACTTGGTCGAAAGCGAATTGTTCGGTCATGAGCGAGGTGCATTTACCGGAGCGTTGACCATGCGTAGTGGCTGGTTTGAAGCCGCTAACAGTGGAACATTATTTCTCGATGAGATTGGTGATTTGCCGCTGTCGGCACAAGTGAAAATATTACGGGTATTGCAAGAGCGCGAAGTCGTCAGGCTAGGCTCAAGAACCGCAATTCCTGTTGATGTGCGTTTAGTTGCCGCCACCAATGTTAATTTAGCCGAAGCGGTACAAGCGGGGCGTTTTTCGCGAAGATTTATTTTATCGGTTAAATGTCGCAGCAATGACATTACTGCCGTTACGTGAGCGACCAGGTGATATTTTGCCGCTGGCTAAATATTTTTTAGAACGTTACAGCAAGCGCTTGAATGCTGTGTTACCTAAGCTGACACTAGAGGCCGAAAAAGCGTTGTTAGCTTATGCGTGGCCAGGCAATATTCGTGAATTAGAAAATGTGATTCATCATGCATTATTAATCTGCAAAAACACTATCGTGACTAACACGGATTTACATTTAAATCCCGATTTTGCTCGTTCAATTTCAACAAAGCCCGCATTACCCGTGTTACCGTTACAAGCATTAGAGCAAGCGTTACTGGCCTTATATGAGCAACCGCAACAAGCGTTATTTGAGCAATTAGAAGAAGCCATTTTTCGCACGGCTTACCAATTCTGCGAACATAATCAAGTACAAACCAGTCGTTTATTAGGGATAAGCCGAAATATTTTACGGCATCGTCTAAAGCGCTATGGCTTTATTGATGACAAAACACAGGTAGAAGATGTATAGCTTGGTTTTTGGTTGAATGATGGCGGTATTGCGTTTTCCGTTTAGTTGGTAGGTGGAGTTAGCGCCAGCGTAACCCGACTCACTAACGCGCAATCACAAAAGGGCATTGCTCCGAATGATCGAAAGTCAACATTCTAAGCGGGCTAAGTACTGAAGAAAAAAGACACTAAGGCTTGTTGCATGTCACCTAAAACGGCATGATATACAGAACCACATCATTGCTTGTTATGTCTTTTGAGTCACTATGCACATGGAAAAAGTAAAAATAAAGCTTGTCACAATCGGCCATCTCCCATTGCACCTAAATCTCAGTCAGGTGTCTGCGTGGAATTCTGACGTATTTGAGCTTATCGGCGACATTGATAATTTTGCTCTACGCTGTAATTCAGATGGCCCAGATTGGGAGTTTTCCGATCTGTTGTTGAGAGAGCAGCTTCCTGCCAACACTGGCGCCGATTTTCTTTTAGCAATAGTCAACGTTCCGATTGAAGCTAACTGGTACTCCAGGCGACTCGGGAACAACCAGATCGTATTCACGTTTAGCCAAATTAGAGAGTTTCTTACTTGGGAAAATATCCCTCTTGAAAACGCGATCCTTCGGGTTATCTATGCATACACGCTCCTTTATCGTAGATCGGGAAACAAAATCCCGGGATTGGGTGAAGGCACTCACTTTACTCATGACGAAAACGCGCGGGTGCCTTTTCGACATGAACGGCATTAAGTCCGATCTAATTGAGTCTTGCGATAAACCGGTTGTGTGCGGCGAGTGCGAGGAGCGCCTGAGAAACGAACGTGTTTCAAGCCAAACGATTAAGGCGGTGCAAAAAGAGATACGAAAAATTCGAAAACATCTCTACTACAGGATGTTCGACTTCGTTAAAGCAAAGCCTGTAATGGCACTGTTTATTTCAAGTGTGTTTGCAATTTTTCTTGGTATAGCGGGGTCTTTAATTGCTTCGATTATCTACGATAGCGTTAAGTCGTTGTCGCCAGAATGCATAACAAGTCAATCCAGATTAGCCACTTAATTTAAATGGATAGTCTGAATTTTTGGTTACCCACTTAAGACTAGACAGTCAAATAAGAGTTACGTCATCTCGGCGCGGATTGCCGAGATTCACCACTGCAGGACGCAGGAGGTAGACCAACGCAGGAGCATTTGCCGAGGATATATGGACGTGCTTGGCGCTTTTCCATCCATGGCGCCTGGATTCCGGCAATCCATGCCGGAATGACGGTTTAGCTCTATTGACTATAAAATTAAATTTGTCCCGCTTTAAGTTGGTAACGCGATAAGACGCGCACTCTACATAGGTTGTGCGGTACAACGTTTGTGATTGATGCGCCTTATCGCGTTGTGCCAAAGGCAGACCAGGTTATATTTTTCACTTGCAATCCGGTGTCCAATTTGCCAACATCTGTTAAATGCGAAACATTAGACCCATATCATGGTTGAAAGCAGCGCGTAAGGATTTCGAGGAATTTCCCGAAGTCGTTCAAAGCGACATGCTCGACGCACTCACAATTGCCGCCGAGAGCGGCAAGTCTGACAAGGCAAAGCCATTCAAGGGTGTTGGTGGTGGTGTGTTCGAGATTGCGCTCAAGTATCGCGGCGATGCTTTCCGCACCCTCTACGCCATCAAGATTGACAGGGATATTTGGGTGATCCATGCTTTTCAGAAGAAATCGAAATCAGGGATTAAAACACCGCAAATGGAAGTTGATCTTATCAACGAACGGCTCAAAAGATTGAAGGAGGCTTTAAAATGAACAACGATGACATGGAACTGGTACGCGGCAGTGGCAACGTTTACCGCGATTTTGACCGCCTTAATGCAGGATTGGAGCAAGCTCGCGCTATTGTAGCCGCGAAAATTATTGGCATTCTCGATGACCGCAAGCTCTCAACACGCGATGCCGAAAAGCAAACTGGGGTTTCTCATGCTGAATTCTCGCGTATCCGTAATGCACAGCTTCGTCGTTTTACGCTTGACCGGATGATTACAATCCTCGGTAAGCTTGATGAAGACGTTGAAATCAATGTCACCTTTTCGTCTCGCAGGCACAGCGTAGCTATTACACCTCAGCTTTTGTGAGGTGGTACAAATGGCAGAAGGATTTCATTATTGACAGCACGATAAGATGGGCGCTCTACATGGGCTGCGCCTTACAACGTGAGGCGCAACATTCGCGAGCGATGCGCCTTCTTGCATCGTCATATCCTATTAGCGCACTTTATCGTGTTTAATCCTCCATCATGTTGGATTTAAGCTGCTTGCAGATCAGTCAAAGGCAGGTGCGACAGCGAAACCGAACGAATATCGGCACGTTGACTAGCATGTTACAAATCAATTCCCACTAGCACGCCATTGCTATCAAAATTCATTATCACGCCGTCTGCTAACTCGTCGGAATCTACCGCATAACAGGGGGCAGAGTAATGTTAGAGAGTAATAACAGGAGTCAGATTAATATAATCTGACGGCTGCTTTAACATTCCAGTCCTGACTCCCGTTACTCTGATAAATATATTTTTCATGCCCAACTCAGATTAATCTGATATTTCGTCAGACTCTGTATGAGTGAGCAGTCCTTCTTGCCGAATCATTGCTTTAAAGCCTTTCATGACTGGGCGGGAAAGTGCTGATTCTGCCAGTAAACGGTTTTCATAGATGATGCTTTTCATCGCATCATCTAGGTTTTCGCGTGCGTGTTGGATTAAATCATGCACTGAAGTATTCAGCAGCATGCTAGGCTGGTTTTTCACTTCATCATAAAGCCATTCCATGATTTGCTTTTCCGTTGTCGGC
>NZ_LAJX01000245.1 GCF_000963695.1 Methylocucumis oryzae | reverse complement strand
GGGTGGCGGGTTAAAATTATTTTGCTAACGATATTTTATTTTTTAGGTAAGCATATGAACATTACACAACCTACGCTCGATGACATTTGGCGACTATTTCAAGAAACAAATCGCCAATTTCAAGAAACAAGTCGTCAATTTCAAGAGACAGATCGTAAATTTCAAGAAACGGATCGTATATATAAAGAACTCGCTAACGATTTGTTTGCTAGCCAAAAAGAAACTAATCGCTTATTCAAGGAAACGAATAAAAAAATTAGGCGATTTGGGTAACCGGTTAGGTGAGTTCGTACAGGAAATGGTTAGACCCGCCGTGGTACGGTTGTTTCGTGAACGTGGAATTGAAGTGCATCAGGTGATGCGCAATATTGAAGCGTTTAACGATGACGACGCGATAGAAATCGATTTGCTGGTCATTAATCAGCAACAAGCGATTGCTGTGGAATGTAAAAGCCGGTTGTCTATCGAAGATGTTAATGCGCACTTAGTACGATTGGATAAGTTTAAACACCTTTTTTCTCATTACCATAATTTAAACTTAATGGGTGCCGTCGCTGGCATGGTAGTACCTGACGAAGTGGCTAAACACGCTTACCGCCAAGGCTTGTTTGTGTTAGCGCAAAACGGTGATGCTATATGGATTCGTAATGATGACAAGTTCAGCCCTAAGTTTTGGTAATGGCTTGTTGGTCGTGTTTTTGAACGTAAAAGTTATTTTACTCGCTAGTTAACGCCAATACGCTGGTTAAGCCAGCATCACTAGTAGTATTTTGTACCGCAGGGTCTAGGATATATACCCGTTCTTGCGCTATACCCCCTTGTTTGACGATGAATTTCGCAATGGCTTGGGCGCGTGCAGCCGCTAAGTCTTTTAGGCGTTGTTGTTCTGGGTTGATAATTTGGAGTAGCTTTTGTTTGGCAATGTCGAAAAAACTAATCGTCGGATTTATTTTAATGTCGGGGGTAGGGGCGTCGGATTTTTCGGCTAAGAGCGGGAATTTTTTCTTGGTACATCGAGGTTAATAAGCGCTGGTAGTCGGTTTGGGTTAATTCGACATATTCTGGGCGGATTTTAATTTGATTTTTTTGGTTTAGCTCATCGGCTCTACGGATTTTCAATTGGTCGTATAAGGCGTCATCGCTAATCGCTGGCCAATCTTGTTGCTGATATGTTGTGCCTTTGATTTCAAGACTGAGTTCAGGCCGCTCAGTTAGTGCTTTAGATAGTTCTAATAGTTTTTTTTGCTCATCGGCTGATAAGTCAGCACTGCCCGGTTTAAACATTACATGACTGAATTGTTTGTCATCGCCTAATAACGATGCTAAGGCGTTAAACGGCGAAGCGACGATTTTTCCTAGGGCATTGACAACAGCATCGGTGATAATCGCGCCGATATTGAATTTAGGGTCTTCTAAGCTGCCGGTGATGGGGACGTCGAATTTAATTCTGCCATTAGAATCTTTCAGTAATGCGACGGCTAGCTTAATCGGTATCGATACGGCGTCAGGATTGTCGATTTTTTCGCCTAATTCAAATTGGTCTATCAGCAAATTATTGCTTGCCGTTAGTTTTTTATTAGCGACTTTATAGTCAAGTGCTAACGACATTTTACCTTTTTCGACTTTATAGCCAGCGAATTGCACCATGTAAGGTGAGACTAGCGGCATAGGCAAGCCCTTGAAGTTAATTTTTACATCGTAATTACCAATATAAGGGCTAATTTTGCCTGTTAAGTCAACAGGCGCTAAATCATAAGCATTACCGGCTAGCTTGATATTAAATACAGCTTTTTGTTCGGATGAAATACCTTGGGCGCCGCCATTTAGTCCTTGCACATGAGCAGAAAATGGCAAAATTAACGATAAATCGGTAAAGTCAGACGAGCCATCGACAATCGCCAGCTTGGTTAAGTTGAATTGAACCGGCGTGGTGGGGTTGGGCGTTTTTACTTCAGTTGTGGCAGGCGGCTTTGTTTGGGGTAGCAATAAGCCAGAAAAGTTAGTGGTTTTATCTTTGCGTATCGTGGCGCGGATATAGGGTTGATTTATCGTTAACGCATTTGCCGTATAGCGTTGTTCAGGATAAGCCAGGCTTAACTCGCTAAGGCTTAATTGCTGCCATTTGATAAAGTCTTTATGCACGATTTGGTCACGGGTTAAAAAATCGACAATGTCGGTGCGACCGGTAAAGTGCATAGTAAAACGAGAGTCGTTAGCAAGCGCTAGCTTACCGTTAATCGATAACAAACCGTCTATGACGTCTAAGTGAATAAACTGGTCGTAGTAGGTTTGAAAATGCGCTAAGTCTAAGTCTTTTAAGTTTAACTCAATAGTAGCGGCTAATGGACTAAGCCGTACATCGCCGTGTACCGCAAGTAAACCACCTGATTTTAATCCTGCGCTTAGTTTTATTGGCAATTTGTTGTGAAAATCTGAGCTGAATTGATTCAGCGATAAATTGATAGGCGTTAATATCAGGCTATGCGGTTTAGTGAATTGCTTATTTTCAAACTGCAGCGTGGCTTGTTTAACGTTTATTTCGTTGATTTGATAAGACCAGTTAGTTGCAGATGAATGTTCGGTTTTGCCAGAAGGTGCGGTGTTATCGGAATGTAACAGCTGTTGATAATTGAGTAAGCCGTTTTCATTTAGCCAGGCTTTAATCGTGCTACCTTCTAGGGTTAAACGTTTTGCGTTGACGGTGTGATTATTTAAGTTTAGCGCAATACCGTTAATGCTTAAGTCGGGAAGGCTAATCAGTTCAGTTTGCTTATCGTTTAATTGTAGTTGTTTGCCCGTTATATCGGCTTTTATCACAGCATTTAAGCCAGACTTAGCCGGTGATAGTTGCAGTTCGCTGGTTAAGTCTAATTCGTTAGCTGCGAGTTGTAATTTGTTTAAGGCTAAATTCAGTGTTTGGTTATGTACAGTGGTTTTTTTGGTGCTGATTTGCCAATGGTTAGGTGCATAATCAACCGTTAAATCGGTAGTTAAGCGCATCGCGTCTAGTTGAGCTAACCAATCAGGGCTAACGTATTGCAAATGCCGTGCGCTTAGCACAGTATTGGACATGTTTAGTTTTAACTGTTGGTCTGCGTACTGTAGTTGGTAGTCTAAGGCTAAATCAAGCTCAGCTTGCAGCGGTTGTTCATGCAAGGCTTTTAACATGGCATGATGTAGCGGTAAGCCGTTAAGGTCTAAATGCCCCGTAGATTTTAGCGGCAATAATGACAGCGAGCCGATCCAGGCTAGCTTAATACCCGATGACGTTGCCGCGTCTAAGCGCAGTTTAGTATTGGATTGGTCAGCGAGTGTGAAATCAGAGACGGTGATATTAATGGGGTCTAGGGTTTCGCTATTATCTTTGTCTAAGCGTTCATCACGCCAGGTTAACTGTCCATTACTGAGCAGCAGCTTGTTAATAGTGAGTGGGAAATCAATGTTACTGTCTTGAGTATCCGTTTTATTGTCAGCTGGTAGTAGGCTATCGATATTGAGCACGCCGTTTTTGGCTTTGCTTAAAAAAAATCTGTGGTTTGTTGAGCTTAACCTGTTCAATCACTAACGCGCGTTTAGCCAGGCCAGCGCGAATATCTAAGGCTAGGGTTAATTCCTCTAATTGGATTATGGGCTTGTGCTCTGTGTCATTAAGCGTTACTCCAGTAACGCTTAATGACAATGGGAAATAATGAATTTGAAAGTCGCTAAGCGATGAGTCTATTTTGAGTTGTTGCTGTGCTAGGTCATGCCAATGAGTTTTTAACCACCAGGGTAGCGTGACAAAAAACACCGCTAAACTTGTCAAAACGACTACTAAGCCAATTAAGCATGTGGTTAAGCTTTTAATCGCTAAGCGTTTAATAGTGCCATGCTTAATTTTCATAATCCCTCAGCGTAGTCAACGTGGCTTATAAATCCACATAGCCTGTTTCTTCGTGCAATACGACATCTAGGCCTTGAACTTCTTCATCAGCGCTGACGCGTAAGCCTAAGCGATTTTCTAAGACTTTTAGGATTAATAAACTCATGCCGGCGCTCCAAATAATGGTCACGACAATCGCTAAAGCTTGTACGCTAACTTGATGAATCACACTAACGCCATCTGCAAGCCCTAAACCGCCTAAACTTTTAGCAGCAAATACGCCGGTTAACAACGAGCCGGTAATCCCCCCGATACCGTGCACCGGGAACACATCTAACGAGTCGTCGATTTTCAACGTACGTTTAACATATTGCGTAGCATAAAAACAAATACAGCCTGCTGTTGCTCCTATCACTAATCCGCCTAATGGGCCGACATAACCGGATGCGGGCGTAATGGTACCTAAACCTGCCACCATACCGGTAACAATACCTAACACACTAGGTTTGCCAAAGCGGCGCCATTCAATAATCATCCACATTAAAGAACCTGATGCTGCACCGATATGCGTCACTAACATCGTCATACCGGCATGACCGTCAGCCGTTAATGCGCTACCGGCGTTAAAGCCAAACCAGCCTACCCATAACATGCCTGCACCTGTGACGACCATCGTCATGTTATGGGGTGGCATCGCCGTGGTAGGGAAACCTTTACGATTGCCCATGACTAAAGCTGACACTAGCGCTGCAACACCGGCATTAACGTGAATCACAATCCCGCCAGCAAAATCCATAGCGCCTAGTTTTGCTAGCCAACCACCACCCCACAGCCAATGACACACGGTATGTAGACCAAAATTAGCCATAAGCCACTAAACCACAACATGGATGAGAATTTCATGCGTTCAGCAAACGCACCAATAATCAGCGCCGGGCTGATAATGGCGAAGGTCATTTGAAACATAAAATACACAGCTTCTGGAATATCGCCGGTTAATGACTCTGTGGTCAGGGTTGGCAGAAACGCCTTGCTAATACCGCCGATAAACGCTTGTGCTTGACCTCCATCGGAAAATGCTAAGCTATAACCCCCAGCTAACCATAAAATCGACACTAAGCAAGTAATCGCAAAACATTGCATAAATACCGATAACACGTTTTTAGAGCGTACTAAGCCGGCATAAAACAGCGACAAGCCTGGAATAGTCATAAACAACACCCAAGCGGTTGCGCTTAGTACCCAAACCGTGTTGGCTTGGTTAATGCCGTCAGCCAATACGATAGTAGGTAATAAGAAAAAGCCTATTAATAGGCTTATTTTTAGCTTTCCTGTCATTGTCTATACCTTAGCTTAAATAGCGTCTTCGCCGGTTTCTCCGGTTCTAATGCGTATCACTTGGTCTAAACTGGTGACAAAGATTTTACCGTCGCCAATTTTACCGGTATTGGCGGATTTGATAATAGCATCAATGGCTTGTTCTAAAATATCGTCGGAAACGGCGATTTCTAATTTAACTTTAGGTAAAAAATCAACGACATATTCAGCACCACGGTAAAGCTCGGTATGACCTTTTTTGTCGGCCAAAGCCTTTGACTTCTGTTGACGTGACACCGGCCACACCAATTTCAGATAAGGCTTCTCTTACATCATCCATTTTAAATGGTTTAATAATCGCTGTGATAAGTTTCATAAGTGACTCCTGGTTAGTTTTATTGTTATTTGGGTGATTGTTGATTCACGCCCGCGAATTATAACTAAACGTGACCTAATGTCGGCAAACTCATTTCGTATAAATTGTTTTGCAGGGGCTTGAATTCTCACAAACAAGGGTTTTACGCCAATCTCTAGCGTGCTTAGGGGGAGGTTGTGGGACGAAGTTGGCTTGATTTTGATGCTTTGTCACAGGGGTAACCGAAGCGGTATCGGTTAACGTTAATATCATTGTGTTATTTTGCACGACGATATTAAACCACTTCAGTGTGTTCATACCGATTAAGACTTCATCTAAACTAAAACTGACCGAAGCCGGTAAATTTTTTAGTTCTGCGTCGCCTAGTTTAAGACTGGCAATATCAGTAGACATGATGACGGCAGTGCCATTGGCTGTTTGGCTACTGCCTAGCTGTCCTATCGGTAAACCGGCTTGTTTAGCTAATGCGACAGGAATAACGGTGTGGGTAGCGCCAGTGTCTATCATGAAAGGCATGGCTATATCGTTAATTAGCACCGTGCCTCTAAAGTGGCCTTGTCTATCGGCGTGTAAGACCAGCCCGCCTGCGATTAGCTCAGGTTTTTGCGCGGATAACAACCCCAAGCCGCTGCTCAGTGCGCCCGCTTTGTTATCGATGACGTGTTTTTTAACTTGATCGGCTAATTGCCATAGCGTGACTAGCATAAACAAAGCAAAAACAAGATTCTTCATTTTACAATCTAGCTAATAACTCAGCTTTTTTACGGTTAAACTCATCTTCGCTGATAATGCCTTTAGCTTTTAATGAGGCTAATTTTTCTAGCGTGGCAAAAATGTCGCTGTCTTGCTCTTGTTCGGGTATTACAGTGGGTTGTGCTGGGCTGAAAGGCTGGTTATCGATGGAAATAATCGGCAGACTGTTGACATCGACCACGCCATATTGACTAGTAAAGCTGATTGAACCCGTGCCTGATTGTTGTTGCGAAAAACCACCAATTTGATGATTCAGCGTGTCATATAACGTGACATGTCCATTGTTTTCTATTGCCAGTCGATTAATTGCGGCGAAGTAGGCATAACGCATTTGGTTTTGCGAACCTGTGCTGGTCGGGTTTTGTAAGCCATCAGGCCACCAATTGTAAGCCGCCGTTGAATTAAATCCAGAATGTGTAACGGGCGGTGGCGCTTGCCAAAGATCAGAACGACTTGCGATGATATTGGCTATTTCATAACAAAGCTGGTCAATCGTTTGCTTTAAACCATGATTAAACATATCGCCAACCATAATCATGCCACCCGACATCCATTGTCCCATGCCACCTAAATCGGGGTGATTAAATTGCGCCATGCCGCCATTACCATTTGTCACCGCGATAAACAACTCCATGACCGCATCACGGCTTAAGCCGTAACGTTTGTGCAAGCTGGTTAATAAGGTTATAGCCTTCTGGGGTTAATTGTTTCATGCTCGATGCTCATTGAGGGAAGTGAAACCCAGTGTACTTGAATCTTAGGCTAAAAGCACTGTGCGTTAGCAAGGTGGTAGGGTTATGTCTAAGAAGTGGCTACTAATTTTATTAGAGACAGGTCATTCACAACGTATAACGTCAGGGATGGCATTTAGCAGGGCAACGCAGGAGCAGTTGGCGATGAGCGGTTTTATGTCGCCCTAAACGCCCTGTCCCGTCTTAAGTGTGTAGCCTGATTTTAATTAACTTGATGCTGCTGTTAACAACTCAGCCAATCGCTTTACACCGGGTCCCGCAAAATCTGCGCGAGTTACAATCAGATAGAGGGCGGTTTCACGAATCACACCTTCTTGCAACGGCAATGGCTTTAATAATCCAGTCGCTAATTCATTCTGAATTTGTTCTTCAGGTAACCAGGCAAAGCCATAGCCGTTTGATACCGCTTCAATCGATGTGCCAATGTGGCTGACTGTCCAGCGTTGATTGACTTCTACAGTTAACGTTTTTTGATTTCGTTTGCTACCGGAATCGCGCACCACGATATGGCGATAATTGCGTAAATCCCGATAGGTTAATGTTTGCTGTTGTTGGTGTATGGGATGGTCATACCGTGCGACGGCTATTATTTTGACTCGACAGAGTAGGTTGCCTAAAAATCCTGATGGCACTACCGGGGATATAGCCAAATCAACGTGTCCGCCCAGCAGTGCATCGGCCGTACCACCTAACACCGATTCTATCAACTCAATACGAGTATTAGGATGTTCTAGGCTAAAACGATTCAAGCAAGCCAATAATCGATTCGATGGAAACAAGATTTCGACAGCTAACGTTATCGTGGCATCCCAACCTGAAGACAGCTTATGCGCGGCTTGTTCTAGCTCAGTAGCCTCGCTGACTAACGCTAACGCGCGCCGGTATAGCATGTGCCCAGTGTCTGTTAATACGGCTTTACGTCCTTGAATCTCAAAAGCTTTAACGCCGAGTAAGGTTTCAATTTTTTGTACAGCGTAGGTTACCGCTGATTGGCTTTTATTGAGTTTTTCAGCGGCTTGGGCATAACCACCGGTATCGACGACTTCAATCAGAGCACGCCATTGATCCAGAGTAATATGAGGATGCACAGAATCTATCCAATAAACTAATCATTATTAGGCAATTATTATACTTTTTTATCGAACAATTAACGTATTAAATAACGCCCATATCGTTCCAACGTTGTCGGGTTACGCTACCGCTAACCCGATCTACGGAATAATATTTCATAACACACAAGCCATTTTTTATTTAACCAAAGGAGTTTTAACCATGAAATCTTCTATTCTATTATCACTAGCCGCTTTATTTTCTACTACTGTTTTGGCTGCACCGGAAAGTTATATTATTGATAATACCCATACGTTACCGCGCTTTTCTTACAACCACATGGGTTATTCCACTCAGCTTAGCCGATTTGATAAAACTACAGGCAAAATCGTGTTGGATCGTGAAGCGCATACCGGCTCGGTTGACGTAAATATTGATGCTACCTCGGTTAGTACCGGGTCAGCTTTGTTTAATGAGCATATACAAGGCGTCGATTTTCTCGACACTGCACACTATCCGACGATGACGTTCACGTCAAACAAGCTGAATTTCCAACGTGATACGCTGGTAAGTGTCGAAGGCACGCTAACGCTAAAAGGTATTAGTAAACCTGTTACGTTGACGGTGACATCATTTCAGTGCATGCCTAATCCGATATTGATGAAAAATGCTTGCGGCGCGAATGCAACGACTCTGCTTAAACGCACGGATTTTAATATGGGGAAATATGCCCCGTTTGTCAGTGATGAAGTGACCGTAACTATTCCGGTTGAGGCTATTAAAGAATAGGGCATTGAGCATAACCGCGCCGCTGGCCGAATGTATAACGCTGGCAGATTGCCACCATAGAACGATAAGGAGTTTATATGAACACTAGAACACTTCAACAATTCATTCCTGCAATCGCTATGTCTGACGGTGGTGGCGTGAAGCTTTTGCGCAGTTTAGGACAAAACCAGACTTTGCGCGTCGACCCCTTTTTAATGCTTGATGAATTTTGTTCCGCTAATCCTGATGACTATATCGCTGGTTTTCCCAGTCATCCGCATCGAGGCTTTGAAACAGTGACTTATATGTTAGAGGGTCACATGCTGCACGAAGACCATTTGGGGAATAAAGGCAATCTTAAAAGCGGCGGCGCGCAATGGATGACAGCAGGACGCGGTATTATTCATTCTGAAATGCCACAGCAGGAAAGTGGACGTATGCGCGGCTTTCAATTGTGGATTAATTTACCAGCCAAAGAAAAAATGAAGCCCGCGCATTATCAAGATATTCAGCCCGAACAGATTCCGTTGCATGTTTTACCAGACGGTGGTGACATTAAAGTGATTGCCGGTTGTGCAGACATTGGCGGCAGTAAAGTTTATGGTCCGATTCAAAGTTTAAGTACTGAACCGTTGTTTCTGGACGTTCGGTTACCGGCGCAGAGTGGGTTTTCGCAAACCATTGCCGAGGCTCATAATGCGTTTATTTATCCCTATGAAGGCACTGTTGCGATAGGTATGGCTGAACAGCATCGCATATTAGAAGTACACACGGCAGGTGTATTATCCAATGGCGAGCAAATTGTCGTTCGCACCACCGACCAGTCAGCACGTTTTCTGTTACTGGCAGGTCGGCCATTACGGGAACCTGTGGTGCAATATGGGCCATTTGTGATGAACACGCGCGAGGAAATCGAGCAAGCTATGAGTGATTATAAAAATGGCCAACTGGCATAAAAGATAGATTTGAAACGGTCGCATTCGATTTTTAGGTAGGTAGGGCGCGCTGTGCGCACCTTTTAACATCATAAAAAATTAATGAAAAAGGTGTGCATAGCGCAACTTAGGCTACCCACTTAAGCCGGGACAGGGCATTCAGAGAGCAGGTGTCGGCAGCAGGGATGCTGCCGCCAAATCTACAGGGACGTATTTACGGCGTCCTTCACTCTGATAACGCCAGGGATGGCGTGTAGTAGGGCAGCGCAGGAGCAGTTGC
>NZ_LAJX01000244.1 GCF_000963695.1 Methylocucumis oryzae | reverse complement strand
ACTCATCGGGTTGGTTGATAAGTTCAGCGCTGCTAAAGCCAGAGAACTTGGCTAATTTTAATAACCACTGTTTATCGTACCACGTGCCGATAATCGTTGTTTCTGCCGCTTCATTAGCAAAATACGCCATCTCTCGCTCATCGGTATTAAAAAAATTCCACATGCATTGCTGGTCAGGAATATCGGTAATCACTAATAGACCATTGGGTTTTAGCCAATGGCGTAAGCGTTTTTAGCAAATGTATCGTTTCAGTGGGATTGAAATGTTGTATAGCGGCAGAAAATAGCACTCTATCAAAGCTTGCTGGTTTAAAACTGACCGATTTAACGTCAGTCGTGATGCCGATAACATTAGGCGGACAACGTTTATCCATATCGAAAATCAATTGCTCGCAAAAATCTACCCCAAATACTTGTCGACAATCGTTAGCCAGCTCTGACGTTAATAAGCCGTTACCACAACATAAGTCTAATAATACATGGTGAGATTCTAATTGTAGCAATGCTTTTAAATGAGAGATTAACGCCGAAAATTGCGCGGGTTCTGGGGCTTGTTTGTTCAGCGTTCTTAATACCTGATGAAAAGGTTGTTCGCTACTTGTTTGGGCAACATGGTGCTGCCAATACTGTTTCCAATAATCGTCGTTGTGCATAATCAGTTAGTTTAAGCGTATTCACCGTCGCGGTAAGCGGGAAAATAACGGCTGTGAGTGGTGTGGGTTTGCTCGCTAAGTCTTTGGTAAAGCGTAGGGTTAAGAATCTTGCCAGCTAGATAAACCGGTTTAGTCGTCGTTGCGAAGCCCGCTTTAAACTCAGCTAAACCATCGCGTTGTTTCTCATAAGCGCCCGCGCCCGCGCCTAAGCAAGCCCAATGTATGTTTTGTTGACAAAAATAATCTAAGCTGGCCGCCATTAACGCATAAGAGGCGCCGGTTTTATAGCCTAGCTCATTATAAGCGGTTAAGTGATAATAAGTGCTGTGCTGAGTTTGATACCATAAAGCAATGCCAGCCAAACATTGCTGGGCGTATGCCGCTAACATGACTAAACCGGGTACATTAAGTTGTTGTCGGAACGCGTTTTCCGAAAATGCCGTGATACCTTTAATGTGATGACGACTAATTAACTGGTTGTATAAATTCAACCATTCAGGCAATAACGTAATGGGCTGTGCAATGACATTAACGTAAAGTTTGCCGGTTGCGCGTTTGATTTCGCGTTGATGATGGACGCTAATCGAGGATGCGTAGTTGCTTGTTAAATCAACAATATAATGTTGTTTATATAACTTAAACATGTCAAATAGCTCGACCATATCCTGGTGTCGGAAAGCAGCCATTGGATCAGTGACTATGGTTAAGCTGACGTTTTGCTCATTAAGCTCTGCTAAATCCAAAGCAAGCTTATCCCAGTGCTGACAGCATAAAAACGGATAACAGCTAGTAACATCATAATATTCTGTGTTAGGTATGTTTTTTTGCAATAGCCAACCGTTGGCTAAATGCAGCGGAAGGGACTTGCCTAAGTCGGCAAATGCCTCTGCATACTTTTGATGATAATAGCCGCTTATTTTTTCCATTAAAACATTGTTAAGGCTTTTCCAATCGGGCTAAACGCTGTTCTAAATCAGTAAATTTAGTCTTAAGCATTTCTAACTCTTGATCTTTGTTTTTGACTTGTTGGTTAAGTTGAGCAATGTAAATATGCGCTTTTTCCAACTCATTTAACATGGCGCCGGTTTTTTCGCTGATATTAAACGGTTCGCCTTCTTTAGTTTGGCCGACAGCGGGTAAATAATGGTTTTGCCACATTTGCTCAGCGTGTTCTTCGATGCTAGGCAGCTTGTAATCCTTAGCAAACACAATATCGCAACCGCCACTGCAACTACCGGCTGTGGTTAACGTGCCTTTGATGATTAAATTACCCGTTGTCGTTAACCGTAAAGCTCGGCCTCCGGTAGTATCGTGGGTAATATTAAACGATGTACCCGCCGAGTTCTCGTGGGTGAAATACCAAGACTGATTAGTCGCTTGGTTATGCATGGTCATGTAAGAGCCACCCTTATTGGATAGCTTAATTAACTCACGCGCAGCTTGGGTTGATGAGGTATTTTCAACGAAAACTTTGTTACTATCATTGCTGCTCCTTAAATGAAGTTTAGTAGTTGGTGTAAATGTGCCAAATCCCACATTACCTAAATGGTTAATAGAGATACTACCTCTAGGTGCGCCGTGCGCTATCCCAAACGGATATGAGCCAAGACTACTTCTCCCATCACTAATAAAAAAAATAGTCGTCGCTACCCCCTATATCCCAAGTTTGAGCGTAAAAACCCAAACTAGTGTCTTGCTCTAAGCGGATAGTAGGCTCGAAACCTTGCAATATATGTAGCTTTTGCGCGGGTACGGAAGTGCCTAAACCGATATTCCCGCTACTGCTAACAAAGAGTGAATTCGTTGGTGCGTTGGCAGTAATCGTAAAAGGGGTGAGCAAGTGCGTCTTATCTTCTACCGAAAATTTATTCGCACCACCCAGAGTGTAATCGTTAAATGTTAATTGCCAATCATTGTCTGCATATGAGGAATCACTAGTATCGTCTGCGAATATGCTATTATTTTCTTGCTTTAACCGAATGTTCTCTATACCGAAAACTTCGTTATTGACGCAGTTAACACCGATGCAAGCACGGCCTTGGATAATTGCGTCGTCCGCTGTAACTACGTCAGCTAAGGTTTGGGTGGCGTTAACAATCAATAAGGTAAAGGCTGTGTAGATAATTGTTTTGTTCATGGTCAACTCCTTCCTTCTGTTTGAGGCATTGCTAATAAAACATATTGGATAACCGCCCTCGATTTTTCATGTAGGGTACGCATTCCGTGCCTTATAGGCTGAGATAAAAATCAACACATAAGGCACGAAATACATATCCTAAAAAATGTAAAAATCGTAATAACCGTGTGAAATAGTTAAGTTAATGCTGTTCTATTTTATCTAGCCTTTTTTCTAGTAGTGAAATTTGATTTTTAACCAAATCCAGTTCTTGATTTTTAGCTTTTAGTTGGTGAGTAATCATGGTTATCTCGTTATCTTTTTGTTTTACTGTTTGCGCTAGTTTTTGATTGAGTTGGGCGATATAGATATGCGCTTTTTCCAGCTCATTTAACATGGCGCCGGTTTTTTCGCTGATATTAAACGGTTCGCCTTCTTTAGTTTGACCGACAGCGGGTAAATAACTGTTTTGCCACATTTGCTCAGCGTGTTCTTCGATGCTAGGCAGCTTGTAATCTTTAGAAAACACAATATCGCAACCGCCACTGCAACTACCGGCTGTGGTTAACGTGCCTTTAATTCTTAAATTGCCTGCGGTAGTCAGTCGTAATGCGGCACCAGCGGTTGTGTCATGGGTGATATTAAACGATGTGCCAGCCGAGTTTTCGTGCGTGAAATACCAAGATTGGTTAGTGGCTTTGTTATACATAGTGATGTAAGAGCCACCATTATTCGATAGCTTAATCAATTCGCGGGCAGCTTGGGTTTGTGAGGTATTCTCAACGAGTACTTTGTTGGTATCACTCGCGCTGCTTAAGTGAAGTTTAGCACTTGGCGATATTGTGCCTAATCCCACATTACCTGATTCAGCAATAGCGAGACTACTTGTCGGTGCGCCGGGTCGTATTCTAAACGGCAATGAGTTACCACCGGTCACATCGCGAATAAAAAAATTGACTTCGTTAGCCCCTAAATCCCAGGTTTGAGCGGTGAAACCATTGCCGTTGTCTTGTTCTAAGCGAATAGCTGGTGTGTTGCTATTTATTAAATGTACTTTTAGCGTAGGTGATGAGGTGCCTAAACCGATATTGCCTAAGCTGCTGACAAACAGAGAATTTGTCGGCGCACCCGCAATCAGCGTGAAGGGAACGGTAGAATTAGTAATATCCTCTACTGAAAATTTATTCGCGCCGCCGCTAGCCTGGTCGTTAAACGTGAGTTGCCAATCGTTGGCAGGGAAACTGCCAGTGCTTGTGTCGTCTATGCCAATTCTAAGATTATTTTCTTTTAACCGGATGGTCTCAGCCCCAAAAGTTTCGTTATTGACGCAGTCAAAACCGAAGCAACCACTGCCTTGAACAATAATATCATCCGCGGTAACAACGTCAGCTAAGGTTTGGGTGCTGTTGACAATCAATAAGGTTAACGCTGTGTAGATAATTGTTTGGTTCATGCTCGACTCCTTCATTCTGTTTGAGGCATCACTAATTGCCCGTTATCAATAGTGAAATAACCGGACTGTATCTTGGCTTCCGGCAGTATGCCTTGTCGGGTTAATTCGCTAACGTTGTTCCTGGCTTCTTGGCCGTTTGCCTCTGCTCTAATCGCTTTCAATTCGGCTTTGGCTGCTTTGCTTAATAGCGGAGTGACCGTTAATTCATACTGATAACCACCATCCTCTAAAGGTGGGGTGATAGGCTCACCTTCACTGGTTACGCTAATTATTTTTTCTCCGGACGCCAGTTTTACCTGAATACTTTGATAGTGAACATCGGAAGCAATTGACCAAGACACGATATTGCCATTGGCTTGTAACGTGGCGAAATCATTGGGATTAGCCCAGTTAACGGCGGAAAACAAACTGATGGAGAGTGATAAGACTAATAAACTATGTACTTTTTCCATGAAACTTCTCACAAGTGTTTGAAAAAAAATTGATTATGCTAAAGTTCAATAGATTTGTTAAGTAAATAAATTACAAGGTTTTTTTCTAACGTCTTGGAAAAATTCGAGTATTTAGGTTTAAAAGTTTCTTCGCTTTCTTTTTTATGGAATTATATTTTCTACTAGCAATTGAAAGATAAGTGAATTAGTTTTTTCTTATTCTATGCGGCTTATAAGCCAAATTAAGATTGAGGCAATTTTTGCTGAGTTAGATGGGTTACTTGCAGATGGGCGGCCTTATTTATTAGGTCGTCAACCGACGCTTGTGGATTACTGTTTAGCAGCGTTAGCGGCACCTGTACTATTGCCTGAGCAATTTGGTGGTGTACAGGCGACTTTCGCGTAATTGCCCGCTGCATACCGTCTTTTAGACCTTCTGACTGACCAGTTTTAATCGTGACTCGCCAACTATCCTGGTACAGAGGGTTACCTCATTGCTTAGGCAGAGTGTAACCAAAATAATTTAAGGCTTTTTCTCCTAGAGAAGCCAATGTGTTTTTGATATTCTCAGGTTGCTGTTTCCAGCGTCCAACTCCTGATGAGGGTTTTATCTGTGCGGCATAAGCTGTGCTATCTTCTTTGATGTCTAAAAAGCTAAATAAACGATTAATGCTTGTGTGTGGCGAGTTACATAAGTCTTCATAATTCAAGCATAAATACTGATTAGGTAAATTTTTAGCGGCATAATCCGCTAGAGAGAGATTTAAACGCTCCCATAAGAGAATGCTGCGTTGCTCTGAGGGTAAAATTAATTCGTCAGATGAGAGCGCTATTGGCCCCAAGTAATTTAATTGTTTTTGATTACTCGATAGTGCCATATCTCGTCCATCTCGCACGATATGAATACAACGAAGATTAGGCCAAATCTGGTGTAAAAAAGGAAGAAAAAAAACGCTTGATGGCAGCTTCCAGCCCCAACCAAGAGACGTTTTTTTCAGCATCACGCGTAGTTAGAAAATTATTTACAGTTTCTTCTAGGTCTTTACGAATAATCGCTTCCATAGCACAAGGTAGTGGCTTATTCCAGTAAGGTAGTAAACTACTTGACCAGTTTTCCATCATACTGGTGCTATCGCTAGATCCCGTTTGTTCCCCTAAAAAAATCCCTGCTTCTGCCAGCACTTTTGCAATGACTGTTATTCCTGAGCCTCCCGTACCACCAATAAGTATAGGTGCGCCATGCCGAGTAATATCGGAAGAAAATGTGGGGAGTGTATAAGCTTCTGGTGCAATTAAATTAATTTTAAATTGTATTTCACCCTGATCAGCCCCCTTAAACCAACAGACCCCCTCTTCAATTAAAGACAGATTTAGATGAACTAATCCTGCCTGTTCTGGTGCTTTAATGGGTAAATATAACTGGGTAGATTGTCCCGCTAGTAATGAAGGAATTGGGGTTTTTCCATCTTGTCTACTTATAAACTTATCTTCTGTATTTAACCATTGATTACCTAGCATCAAACCTGAAATGTCTGTGCGATTCCAATTTATAGTGCTGGCATTACGCAATTTTACGGCAAGTAGATAGTGCCCTCCTGACATAAATGTATTTGGTAAATTAAGCACTGTAATTTCAGCTTTTCTGTCACTTGTTGGTATAAACAGCGGAGAATTTTTAATAGCTTCAGCCATACAACGGCTGATTGTGCTCGAAAGTCCTTGAATATTGGGCTCTACAAAAAACTTGCCATGCGCTCCTGGAATCATCTCAATCCTATGATCTGGAAAGCTACGTTGCCAAAACAAGTGTGGATGCTGAAAACTTAAGTAAGGATTAAATACGCTGTCTTGTCCATACAAAAAGGCTACAGAGCCTAAATAAGGTTGAGTGCCAAAGCTCCATTCCATAACAAAAGCTAAAGGTAGTATACGTTGTCGCCTTAGCAAATGTTGTGCTATCGCTAACGCAATAACACCACCCTGACAGTTACCTCCCACAAAAAGCGGGCCTGTAGGGTAAAGGCGCTCGATTTCGGTGACATAACGTAAAGCAAATGCCTGAATATCATCTTCCTGGTAGTCCATAATTAAGTGCCCCGAGCGCATGCCATAAAGCGGTTGTGAATCGCCTAGATATTTGGCTAATTGGGCAAATTCCTGGTCACCTTGAAAAACCCAAAAAAGAGGTGGAAGTGTACCTTTAACATGATGAGCAAAAATCAAGCTTTCGGTAGATGCTCGTTCTCCTCCCCAACTACAGACATAACTTTCGAGCTTGTACTGTAATGCTTTTGGTAATGGCCAGCGAATACCACCGTGTTCTTCAGACGAGTCTTTATCTGATGTTTGCTGTTCCATTGAAAGAGCCATTGCTTCTATCGTGGGCTGTTGGAAAAATTGTTTGAGAGAAATCCTATAGCCTAACTTTTCCTCAATCAGTGTAACCACTTTTGCAGAGAGAAGAGAATGTCCCCCTAACTCAAAAAAGTTATCCGTTACACTCGGTGGCTGCGATAGTGTGAGCGCTTCCTGCCAGATACTAACAAGGGATTTTTCCAATGAATTTCGCGGCGCAACATAGTCCTGCACACCATAATTATTGACCTTGGGATTGGGCAGTCGATTGCGGTCTATTTTGCCGTTCGGGGTGAGCGGGAAGGCGTCCAGAACCAGAATGGCGTTGGGCACCATGTATTTCGGCAATTGCCTGGTCAATGTCGCTTTGAGCTCATGACTCAGGGCGACTTGCCGCTCCCGGCGGGTCGGATTGTTGGCGTAGCGATGGTAATCGGCGCGTGGCAAGATCTCGCGCTCTTTTTCGACCGTCCAGACTGGATTGAAAACGGCTTGGTAGCGCCCGTCGCCGCCAAGCGTTTGCCAAATCAGATCGACGCCTAGCCACTTCGCCAAGGAAAACAGCGTGTCGGGGTTTTCGCCATGTTTTTGCAGCGCTTGACGAATTTCCTTGGCGGTCTGGTAGCGCGTCTTATCGCTTTCCATCTCGCGCCAAGCCGCCACGGCTTCGCTGACACGGATGTCCGGTAGGTCTCGTACGCCTTGAGCTTCCGCCGGATAGGACGTCATTCGACGCATCACACTATCTCGCCAGCGCCCTTCTGCATCCCAATCGTGCCAGAATGCCACCGGCGCTAGCTGTTGACGTTCTCCTAGCACTAGCACGACGTCGTAGCGAAAGCGGCTTAATTCATTGTCGTAGTTTCCAGCCTTTAATCGAACTTCGGCGCGGGTGACCCCTGGCCAATGTCGAGCCAGGGCGTCGAAAAACTCGGGCGCCAGCAACAGTTCTTCGTCGTTCTGAATTACTTGACGATATCGGCTCTGCACTCGATCCATCAGCTCGTTGTCATCCGCCCGATGCAGCACGACCGAGGCATGATAGGCTTCCTGCAGATTCAAGTTTCGCAGGTCACCCAGAAATATTCGCCCATTTGGCACACAGACTCGTTGCACCTGTTCAAGCACAGCCAGCAGGTAGTCCAAATCGGGAAAATACTGTACGACCGAGTTGAGAATGACCACGTCCATGCTGCCGGATGGCAGAAATTCCAGCTCGTGCGCCGGGCCCCGGTGAATCTCCACGTGAGCGAGATCGGGTCGCGCGGCCAGCGTTGCGCTTAACCGCTCGAGCACTGTTTCGGAAAAAGTCGAGGCCGATATAGCGCTCGCTGGCCGAAGCCAACCGGGTGAGTAGCAGCCCGGTCCCACAGCCTATTTCCAGCATCCGGCGGCCGGACAGCCGACGAATGCGCTCAACTGTTTCGTCCACCCATATTGCCATTTCCCCGGCCGGAAGGGCTTCGTCGGTATAGCTGCTGTTCCAGCCGGTAATATCGAAGTCGGACGGAATCGTAATGCCGTCATAGGTCGCTTCGTATAGGGTATGCCAGTGTTCGAGACGTGTGGCCGTCGGCGCTGCATCCAGCTCCGGCTTAGCCACCACGTAACCGTCTAGCCGTTTGTCGTCGCCTTCCCCATTCAGGACCACCAGGGCTTCGGCAACCTGGGGATGTTCGCGTAAAACAGCTTCGATTTCCCCCGGTTCGATGCGGTAGCCCCGCAGCTTAATCTGATGGTCGAGTCGGCCCAGAAACAGCAGATTGCCATCCGCGCGCCAACTCACCCGGTCGCCGGTGCGATACAGCCTTTTTCGTTCGCCGAAAACCTCCAACTCGACAAAGCGCTCAGCGGTCAGTTCAGGGCGGTTGAGGTAGCCTTGTGCCAAACCGGCGCCGCCGATGTACAGTTCTCCGGGGATGCCGATGGGGGTTGGCAGACGATAGGCATCAAGGACGTAAACTTCAGTGTTGGCGATGGGGCGGCCAATGGTGGGCTCGCTCGTTTCTTCGCGACCTATCGCCGAATAGGTCGAATACGTTGTGTCCTCGGTTGGGCCGTACAAGTTGTACACCCTATCAATGTGTCCTAATTGATATAGGGCATCGACACTGGTCTTTCGTAGCGGCTCTCCAGCTAAGCCTACGATCTTTACCGATGATGGTATTCCCTGGACGCGAATTAATTCATTAATCCCCGATGGAACCGTATTAATGAACGTTATGGGATGTTTGGATGTTAAATGTGGAAGATGCAATATATTGGCTATGATAACAACCGAACCGCCACAACAGATGGGCACCAAACACTCGAATACTGAGAGGTCGAAGGTTATTGAGGTGGATGCCAAGGTTCCAGCAAAGCTGTCCGGCCGAAATTCGTCGATAGACCATGCAACTAGAGCGGCTACATTCTGATGGGTGATCATGACTCCCTTGGGTTGTCCCGTCGAGCCGGAGGTATAGATGACGTAGGCTAAGTGTTCCATGCCGGCTTTGGGTGGGGGATTGGTTTTGTTACCCGACCAATGGTCTGTTCCGAAGGTGTCCAGACAGCGCCGTTCCATGCCTTGGAGCTGGGGTAGTGTTTCCAATAAGGGTGTCTGGGTCAGCAGCAAACGTATTCCGCTGTCCTCTAACAGGTAGCGGACGCGCGTTTTCGGGGTAACTGGGGTCGATGGGCACATAAGCGCCTCCAGCCTTGAGGATTCCCAGTAGACCGATGAGCATATCGAGGGAGCGTTCGCAACAGAGGCCCACCAGCACGCCAGGGCTGACGCCGCTTTCAATCAGACTGTGCGCCACACGGTTGGCCTTACGGTTCAGTTCGTGATAGCTGAGCTGCCGGTCGCCGAACACCACGGCGGTGCTGTCGGGTCTTACCTTAACCTGGGCTTCGAACATCTGATGCACACAAAGATTTTTCGGGTAAGGTCGTGCCGTGGCATTCCAGGTTTGAAGAACCAGCTTCCGTTCTTCGTCATCCCAGAGGGCTAGAGCATTGATTTTCGATGAAGGTTCAGTCATTACTGATTCGAGGAGAATATCGAAACGTCGTACTAGCAACTGAATATCCTGTTCCGAAAAATAGGCTTGGTTATAAGTACACTCAATTTCGATATCCCCGGCCACAGGGGGGGCATAAATCTGAACGCCCAGTGGAGTCAATCGGTAGTCTTGTTGTATTGGGATAGGTTGCGTTTGGTTGCCGGAGAAGTTGATGCCGCGATCTACGGTCATATAAGACAAGGAAACATCAAATCCTGCTGAAAAAAGAGTTCGATTTTGTTTATTTATCCGTTGAGTGGCTGGATAGCGATGATGCCGTAAATGTTCCTTGATTTGACAATGTGTTTTCTGGACTAATTCGTCGAAATGGAGCTCTGTATCAAAATCGAGCCACAATGGCAGTATTTTTGCGAACAGACCAGCCGTTTTTTTAAATTTTGTATAGCTACGATTGTGTACCGCAAGCGCTATGGTCAATGCATTTTTCTGAGACGTTCGGTTAAAATATACATAGAGTACACTGGCTATTAATGATAAAAAGTTGTGCCAAGCCGCTCTGCCAATGCGAGTAATGCTTGATATTTTTCTCTGGACAACGTCAAGGTTTCTATTGCATTTGCAAGAGGTACTTGGGTTAGCAAGGAATGCCGAGGTTGCAATAAGAGTTCGCTGGGTGTGACGCATTGTTCTCGCCAGTAAGCGGTGTCCCTCGTATAGCGCTCGGAGGTACTATAAGCGAGATCATCTTGAATATAGGCTGTATAGGAATATATATCTTGTCCTGAAGACTCTGCGTCTGACTGAGTATATAGTTTCGCTAGTGCTTGATAGATTAATGGATGCGATTCACCATCCATAATAATATGATGATACCGATTGAAAAAGTACCAACAATTGTCTGAAATCTTAATCAGGTCGAAACGAAACAGCGGGCTTTCGTAAAGCGTAAATGGTTCGTCACAGCGTTGTCTCATCCAATTCTGGGCAAAGCGAAGTGGGTTCTTTTTTGAGCTAAAATCCCATACCTGAAAGGGCACTGGAAACGATGGTTTGATAAGTTGTCTGGGTAAACCGTCATCAGTTTTGGGCTGGGTAAGCATGATACGGAGAGCATCATGGCGTTGCACCAGTGAGACGACTGCCTGTTCAAACCTTTTCGGGTCTATTTTTGCCTGAATTGGAATGTAAGCGCCGAGATTATAAATGGGTAAATCGGCATAAATGGTCTGCGCCATCCAGACTTCCAACTGGGGTAGCGTTAAAGGCATTAAATCGGTTAGTGCTGTATTGTGTTTATCCATGTATTCTCTTTATTCTCTTTATTCTCTCGGCTTTTTTCGTTTTTCTTCTGATTATCCGGTCGAAATTTGTATAAAAGAGGGAGCGTCAATGTGAGTTAGCCGTGCAGCATCATCGCGTTTTGTAAGGATTAAGTGAGAAAGGGAAACTTTTTCCACAATAGCTTTTTTGTTGATTTCGAGGACGAGGAAATATTGTGATGTTTTTTTGACCATTGACTACACAGGTTTAGGTCGGACTAGGGTGGTATTTTATGGCTTCAATCGTTCCAGTTTCTGATGTTTAGGCGACACCAAGTTTCGTAAACCTCCAACCATTTCTCAAAGTCGTCAGCGTTGTCTAGGTGGTGGTGAAATTCACCCATAATCTTACTGTAGTTGGCCACATAGTGCCGACAGGTGGCGCAGTCGGTATTAGGAATACAACAGTCCGCATCGTCCCAGGTCAGATCAGTGCGGTATTCACGGTGGTGAGGAGCATTAAGAATCACGCAGTTATTGGCGATACCTGTTTCTGGATCTAAGCGAAACATGCCTTGGGGATTATTAATCCTCTCGTTGTAGTAGCGGGAATAAATAATAGTCGCTGGGTATTTCTCCAGTAATTCTAGGATAGTGTCCCGAATCGTTTGGAGATCTTCTTCACGTAAAGCCAGTTGATCGTCATGACTACTGAAACGTCCTTTACCCCTGGACAGTACATCGCCTTGCAGGTCTGCCCCTGAAAAACCATACCAACGTGTCGGGCTGTAATGATTAAAAGAAAGTTGTACTCTGCGCTGTGCACATACCTCAGCGACCTCTCTCATTTCGCTGATGTTTTGTCGGTTGATGGTGTAAATGAAAATGGCCCTTTCGTCATTGGCGAAGTTATCAAGGGCTTTCTTAAATGCGTGCTTCCCTCTAAGTTGAGCATCGGTTTTTTCCGCTCCCCAGAGCGAGATATGCAGCATGAAAGGCAAATTCGGGTCGAGTGGAAGCGTGCCATTGGTATAAATAATACCCCTGTCCCAGTGCTTGGCGGCTAGTGCCAGTCTTTCCGGTACTTTAGCAGGTTCAGCACCGGCAAAATGTGGCATTGTGATGCCTCGTTCGACTTCTGACGCAAAGAAAGCATCAAATTCCTGAAGGGTGCGGTCATCGGAGAATTGCGATGAACGATCGCCGTCGAAAAAATAACACCCCTTGCAGCGAAGGTTGCAGCGATTGGTTATGTCATAACCGGAGATGACCAATCGCGGAACCTTGGTCTTGATTTTTTCGTAGCGATGCGCTAATGCTGGGTTTTCCAGAAGGTAACGATCGAGTCGGCTTTGTCGCATGAAAATTAGTCTTCTAAGTTGAAAAAGGTTTTATTCCCTATCCTCACAATTTGACCAGTTTTCCAGTATGATGCAATTCCCACATACCGATAAGGCATTGAGTTGAGGATGAGCAAGCTATCTGTGTCATCTCTAAGAAAACAAGAGATTGGCTCATAGCAAGTCCTATCTGTGCTATCGAGAGCTATGAAATCGCAAAAATCCGGATATTTTTTCCGTTTATTGCGACTATTTTGAGGATAGTATTGTTTGCGGATAGTATATGATACTTAACGGTTAAGGAAATAAAAAATAACTTACTTCGGGAAGGGAGAAGGCCTTTGACAAAAGATGAATTGATTTTATTGATATTAAAAGAGGTTGCTGAACGATTTGGGAAGGACTTCGATACACTTGGCGAAGATACCCATTTTATAAACGACTTAGGTGCTGATTCGCTGGACATGACTGAGATTCTAGTTGGCGTAGAGGATGCATTGAATGTACGCATAGAGGATCCAAATATTGAGAGACTCGTGACAGCGGGGCAGATTGCAGAATTTCTACAGCATTATCTCCAGTCGATTGGTTACAAATGGCCTGAAAGCAGTTCGTAAAACATGTGCTTACTGTTGGGTAAAATTTGTGTATCGGAACTCTGACCAGACACTGGTGAAATGTCCTTTTTTTTGAAAAAACACGTTTTATGACATGTCAGAAAATTTTATATTACCCCAAACTGCTTAATAGGCCGTGGTATTGTGCTGTGATGAGAAAAGTCGAGCGCCGTGATTGGCGCGGACTCAGTTTGGCCGATTCATGAAACGCAGAGTCGTCATCACGGGAATGGGAGCCATTGGGCCAAATGGGCATGATGTTGCCGAAATATGGAGAAATGTCGCTGGTGGCATCAGTGGCATCGGTTCGCTTACTTTGGTGAACGCAGCCCCCTTTGCTTCTAGGATTGCCGGTGAGGTTAGGAATTTTGATTTTTCTTGTTACTTTTCCAAAAGAGATCTATTACGGCTGGATCGTTACGTCCAACTTTGTCTAGTCGCCTATCGTGAGGCTGCTATACAGGCGGGTTGGGATGAGTTACCTCCTCCACCTGAAAGAACCGGTGTTTATGTCGGTTCTGGGGGCGGTGGGATAAGTTCCCTCGAGCAAAATTATGAGAAATTTCTTGCAGGGGATGACAGGCATATTAGTAGCACTTTGGTGCCTATGGTTATTACGAATATGGCGGCGGGGGAGATTGCGATTCGTCATGGACACTCTGGACCCAATTTTGCTCCGGTTTCTGCCTGTGCTACAGGAAACCACAGTATTGGCTTGGGTTTTCGCGCGATCCAGCATGGCGAAGCGGAGGCCATGGTGGTGGGCGCGGCGGATGCGTTGATTACCAATTCTTTTATGTCCGGATTCACTCGGATGCGCGCGTTATCGACGCGCAATGACGATCCTGCGGGCGCCAGTCGTCCCTTTGATGCGGAAAGGGACGGTTTTGTCTTGTCTGAAGGCGCGAGCGTGTTACTCCTCGAAGGGCTGGAACAAGCCCAAGACATGGGAAGACCTATTTTGGCTGAAGTCGTGGGATTCGGGATGACCTCGGATGCTTATCACATGACTTCGCCAGCCCCGGACGGCGCGGTAGCAGGCAGAGCTATCACAGCAGCCTTAGTGGATGCGGGTATTGAACCAAGCGCAGTGGACTACATAAATGCTCATGGCACATCTACGCCGATGAATGACAAAACAGAGGTCAAGGCGATCCGAAGCGCTTTCGGGAAGGCCGCAGAAAGGGTTGCCATTAGTTCCACCAAATCGACGACAGGTCATCTACTGGGGGCGGCCAGTGCTTTGGAGGCTGTGCTGTGTGTTAGTGCGCTTCAAAATCAGTTCATACCTCCAACGATCAATCTGCAAAATCCGGATCCGGAGTGTGATTTGGACTTTACGCCAAATATCGGAATCAAAGCGAATTTGGAGTACGTGGCATCCAATGCGTTCGGCTTTGGCGGTCATAATGCTGTCCTTGTATTGCGACGGTACACTGGGTGAAGTGCGTCGTCCCGATTTGTGCAAATTTATTATACTTCAAACGGTCAAGTTTTCGGTTTTTAGATAGGTAGAGTGTGCTATACGCACCTTTATAACATCATAAAAATCAATGAAAAAGGTGCGCATAGCGCACCCTACCACAACACAAGATACCGAAAACTTGACCGTTTAGAATATAGATTGATTAGACGAGGGATGGGGTTTGCATTTGCGTATTCGTCTCATGATGAAGCGATATTTTAGTTGTCTTGATAAGAAAAATTTTTTGGTGGGGTGAGGCGTGAAAATTACAAAGATAGAGGGTTTGGGTAATTATGGAATCTATATTGATGGCGTAGACTTCGAGCATATGACGGACGATCAGTGGATGGAAATCGGTAATATCCACATGAAAAACCTCGTCACCATTATTAGGGATTGCAACTTGTCTTGGGAAAAGCAGCTAGGTTGGGTCAAAAAAATTTGGTGAACCTAGACATAACAATATGTACGATTTGTTCAAGAAATATACTGTAGTCTCTTGGGGTGAGTTTGTCAGAAGAGTTATCAGAGACGATGCTTGTATAGAAGAAACAGATAAAATGCTTGTTCGAGATTTTCTTGGTGTACATCAATCCACACCAGAGGGTATAGGCATCACACGCGTTAGTGGTAAAAAAGATAAAAATGGAAACCGGTTAGGCCTGTTTGATGAAGGGGAATTGCTTTGGCATTCAAATGAAGCTGGCAATTTGATTTTTACCCCAGGCGTTGCCTTGCTAGCAGCTGAAAATGTTATAGGATCTTCGACCGGATTCCTGCAAACAGCGGACTATTATGAATCAATCAGTGAAGTGTTCAGGTCTGAATTAGATGAAATGGTTTTATTACATCGCTATACTCCTGGAAAACTCAACCCTGGATTGAGAGACGATTTGGCCCGCACTAACATGTGTCCGGTGGACGATGCTGAAATTCCAATCGTGATTCAAAGTCCGGGTGGCATTAAGGGTTTGCATTACCCCGTGAATACTGTTCATGGTATTCGTGGAATGAGCAAAAAAGATTCAGACAAAGTGTTTGAAGAAATTAACAAGCACTTGTTTCTGGATAAATATATCTTTGATCATTGGTATAAGAACAAAGGTGACCTATTATTATTTGATAATTCAATCACTTTGCATAGGCGTTTTAGGGAATGTTCCAAACCGCTTGTGCTATCGTATTCAACATGATTACAGCAAATTGCAGGATGATTTCTGGCAGCCTTATTTTCAGCAAGAATTTGCTGATAAATACGAATCTGTCATAACGGATCTTGTGATAACAATGGGTGTTGAAGATTTTAAACTACCCCAAACTGCCTAACATATCACCGTTCACTTATTTTTATTGCCCCTGCGCAGTACGCCATAAATACATCCCTGTAGGCTTGTTGGCAGCATTCACATAACAGGGGGCAGAGTTAAATTCTGACCCCTGTATTTACAACGCAGAAAAGTGGTGCAACCAGCGATTGGGTAGGTTCTTAGTAAGCGCTCAACCAAACCACCTGTTCTAATAAGTTCAGAACCGTTATTCTCAAAATTTTTTGAAGAGGATAATGCATGACCTTAACCGCACATTGGATACACCACCTGAACACTTGGCAAAACAGCGGAATGACGCAAAGCGGCGTATTGCCGACAGCATGGGCTTAATGTCAAA
>NZ_LAJX01000243.1 GCF_000963695.1 Methylocucumis oryzae | reverse complement strand
ACTAAGTCAGTGAATTTATACGCGCCGTCGCTACCAGTAACTTGGCTAGTGATAGGTGTCGTTAAATCGCTGCTTTTATAAAGTTCAACGGTAACACCTTCTTTATTGGCTTCACCGGCATCTTGTACGCCATTGGCATTGGCATCAACCCACACTCGGTCACCTAAGCTCGCTAATTTATAAAAGCCAGCATCTATTGTTTTATTCCACTCACCTGCACCTAACACAACAATATCTGAAACTGCACCATCACTGTCTTTAGCAATGTCACCGATATGACGTGGACTCGCGTTGTCAAAACCATTAGGGGTAGAAAAAACTACTCGATAGTCTGCGCCGGGCGTTAAACCTACAAATTTATATTCGCCGTTTGGTCCGGTCGTCGTGGTTTGTAGGACTTCGTTAGGACCGTCAAATTTGTTATCGTTGTTGAGATCTCTCACCAACTTAACTTCAACGCCTGCAATTCCTTTTTCTGTAGCATCTTGAATACCATCCGCATTAGTATCTTCCCAAACATAATCACCTAAGGCGGCGGACTGAACTTTAATGATTAACGGCTGCTTAGCGGTTGTTCCATCAGCAGTTAACGTGTCAATGGCTAATGTGGTGTAGTCATTGGTCGTATCCGCATCGGTAATATCAGCTTTATAACCATCATGAGACAACGCCAATGTGACTAACTGCGATATTCTAGTCATATTATAGTTTTCACCAGGCGCCCAGGTAGATGTATTACCGTCGCCTAATAACGTCCAAATCGCTCCTTGAACATCTGCGTAGGTGTAACCGCCAACGTTGCCCGCTTTAGAAAAATCTTGGTTAAGCAGCCACGTCACAGAATCAAAGTTTTCCTTATTACCAACTGTTGGGAATATTGCGCTATCCCAAGTTTGATACTCATTGGTTGCATAAAGTGTACCGGTATAATTTTTTAACCATTCGATACCCACACCGGTGTCAATACACCATGCATCGACAATACCTAGATTTAATCCGGTGTTTGTCGTGACATTGATTTTAATATCAAAAAAACTGGGTACTTGACCTTGTTTAGTTGTTGAGTATAAGTAAAAACTTATCGTGCCGTTATTATTAGCCATGATGATTTCCCTGATTGCTACAAGTTAGATGGGTTAATGAATTATTTTTATGAACTTTTACCGTGGAATAAGGATAGTGGATAAGAATCATCAAAACATCTGAGTGTTATCCTGAAATTATCCCATACAAAAACGGGATACTTATCACAAAATAAAGTCCATATTTTTTGCCAAAACTCATAAAAAGAGTTTTTATTCAATAGGTTAAAAATTAGACTAAAATCCTATTCAACTATTCAGCCTTAATGAGCTATACTGAAATTGCAGTTAGTGATTGCTGCTTAAGATATTATCAGCAACGTGACATGCTTCACAAATTTATTTTTTGTGATATTGTACACATGCATGTTAATTCCGCAACTTTTGCTGTGGTTAAACTTTCATGCATGGCTTAATAATTCACTTTTAGGAAATACATTATGAATATGATTAAAAACTTAAGCGCTGTTGCCGCATTAACTTTTATTAGCGTTAGCAATGTTTTTGCCACTACCTACACACCGCGACCTGTGCCTGAAATGGACGCAAGTATTGCCGTATTAGGTTTAGGCTTATTAGCGGGTGTACTAGGTTTAGTCTCTGAATATCGCCGTAAAAAATAATCTATCGTAACGCTACGCGGCACTCTGCATTCACGCCGCGTAGCTGTTTTACCCTGTCGTAATCACACAGCAAAAATACGCCGCTATTTTTGCATCTTGTTAACTACCCACTCGTAAATTCAGTGTGCCGTTTCGCATTAATGCTCTAGTAAAAAATCGGCTTTTTTTTCGCATTACTCATCTTACTTATTGAATGTTTAGCGATTTCTTTTGCCTTTGATGCACAAATAGTAGCTAAACATGCTAGTCATAGCTCAATCCTTAAATTATTAAGTCATGCCGGACAATTTTTACGCATTGGTCTAATCGCTATCCCCGTTTATTTACTGATAGCATCGAAAAAATTAAGCCAGTCAATTGCCGTATTTAATGCCGAAGCAAAACCCAAGCATATTAGCTTACGTTTTTTGCTGCATTTCGCCTTATTTGCAGGGTTTTGGTTATTATCATCACTGTTATTTAACGAAAAAATTACGCTGAATCCTGATACAAACAACACGCTCGCGTTGCTCTGGCTATTAATCGGCAGCCTAAACATCATAAGTTTATTGTTGGCTAACATCACTTTTAGCGCTTGGCGGCAGTTTTTATTGGCGGAAAAGCTTAATTTAGTCATTGCGTTGTTAACAGGTTTTATAACCTGGGGGTTATCGACATTAGTAAGCAGTTCCTGGTCTAAGCTAGCCGACATTACTTTCTACACATCACATGTCTTGTTGTCGTTGTTTTATCCCAATGTGACTGCATTGCCGAAAGAAAAAGCACTAGGCATTGGTGATTTTCAAGTGGAAATCGGCATTCCATGCTCAGGCTATGAAGGCATAGGCTTAATTGTCATCTTTTTAAGCATTTATTTATGGCTAATGCGTGCTGAGCTACGCTTTCCTCAAGTGTTATTACTGTATCCTTTAGGTATTACATTGATGTGGTTTTTCAATGTGTTGCGTATCAGCTTACTCATTATCATCGGTAAAGAATGGTCGCCTGCAGTGGCGATTGGCGGGTTTCACTCTAATGCGGGTTGGATTGCTTTTATTGCGCTAAGCATAGGCATGATTGGCCTTGCGCAGCGGGTTACTTTTTTTTAAACAACAGCTATCAACACCTACCAGCGCTAGCTACCATAACCCAGCTATGCCTTTGCTATTACCGTATATTGCGTTAATGGCGACTATTTTAATCACCGGTGCTTTTTCCAGTGGATTTGACTGGCTATATCCACTTCGAGTCATTGTTTCGATTAGCATTTTGGCGTATTTTGCTAACGCCTATAAACCTTGGTTACAGCCGATTAGCTTAACAGCAGTATTAATCGGTGGCGGTGTATTTGTTTTTTGGCTAGTGGCCGTTCCGGCCTCTGCTGCGCAAGACCTAGCCTTCGCGCAAAGCTTAGCGACAGCCCCACTCTATTGGCAATACTTATGGCTTGGTTTTCGCATTATTGGCGCGACGCTAACGGTACCAATTATTGAAGAACTCGCGTTTCGCGGTTATTTACTGGCTAAGTTGGTTAACAAAGACTTTGAACAAGTACCACCAGGTCACTATACACCGCTCTCGTTTTTGGCTTCATCGGCGTTATTCGGTTTGCTACATGGCGCGTGGTTGGCGGGTACACTAGCAGGGATGGCTTATGCTTTTGCTTATTATCAACGCAAAACGCTCACTGACCCTATCACGGCTCATGCGGTGACAAATGCTTTACTAGCAACCTATGTAATCATGACCGGACACTGGTCATTATGGTGATGATTTTTGGCCATGCAAACGAATTAACAGCGCGGCTTCGTCATGACTTAACCCCGCACTTTGCATAAGCTCACTGACGCTTGCGCCACTTCTGACTTTTTGAATCACTGATTGATATGGGTGTTCGGTCAGTTGATTGACTGCGGCAGGTTGCGCCGCTAATTCTGAGAGTCTTGACCATAAGAGTTTTAGCTCTTCTTCAGTCACCGCCACACGCTCATCGACAGTTAACGCCGCTGAACATAATCCTGCCAAATCTTGCTGACTACCGGTCAGTCTGTTATTAAGCCTGACGAGGTCTTGTTTTAAGCGTTGCTGTTGCTGAGCTAAGCGCACACATATAAACGCCAGTGCCAATAAACCTAAGCTCAATACGACTAAGACTGCAATAAATATGGGGTGAGTCATCATGCTATCGGTTACTGTTTACGTTGAGATGCAGAACACTTAATCCGGTAACGTCTCGCTGACGGGTTCGGCTTCTTCCGGCGGCATAGTACGTTCCAAGTTCAACAGCTTAGCACGTTGCTCATCATTTGCGCCATAACGAGAAAACGCTTTCGACATTAATACGAGTAATACACGTCGATTTTTAAAGCGACCTTCCTCGGTAGCATTGTCGGCAATAGGGTGGAACTCACCATAACCAATCGCTGATAACCTCGAGGGCTCAATGCCCGCTTTTGCAAACTCAAGGACTACGCTAGTCGCTCGTGCCGATGATAAATCCCAGTTAGAGCGAAACAGCGGAGTGGCAATAGGCACATTATCGGTATGACCTTCGACATTAACGGCATTAGCATAGGTTCTATGACTTCGGCAATTTTTTGGATGATGGGTATGGATTTTTTGGAGACTTCAGCAGCACCGCTAGCAAAGAGCAATTCGCTATTCATTTGCAAAGTAATCCAAAAATCATTGTTAATCACTGAAACTAAGTTGGCATCAACGAATGGCTCAAGTGCGGCTTTAAGTTGCTCAGACACTTGTTTAAGCTGCTTTTGCTCTTTGATGATTTCTTCACTTAAGCGCCGTTTCTTTTCGGCCTCTTCTTGCTCTTCTGGATTGTTAGGTAATGTTGACTTTTCCGGCGCTTGGGCTTGAGTTAAATCAGGTACCGATTCTAACGCGGCAGGTGTTCTAAGCGGTATTTGCTCCGGTACGCTGCCATTGACCGGCTGGCTTTTATTGGAAAAAGCCGAGCCTATAGAATGCATCAAGCTTTTATATTTGGCCTCATTTAGCGATGAGATTGAATACATCACGACAAAAAACGCAAATAATAATGTAATAAAGTCGGCGTAAGACACCAACCAACGGTCTTCATGCCCTGCTTCTGTGATGATTCGTTTACGCTTACGCACCGCGTTCTTTCGGGTCTGATTCAAATAAATAAGCACTGAGCTTTAATTCGATATTTTTAGGGTTTTCGCCCTTAGCTATCGCACCGACACCTAACGCTATCATTTCTTTTAACTGCGATTCGGCAAAAACATGAGTTTTCAATTTGTTAGCTATCGGCAAAAAAATTAAATTAGCCGAAGCAACACCGTAAATCGTCGCAACAAATGCCGTCGCGATACCGGCACCTAATAATTCAGGATTAGCGAGATTTTGCATGACATGGATTAAACCAATCACGGCCCCCAAAATACCGATAGTCGGGGCATATCCGCCCATCGCCTCAAAAATTCTAGCGGCTTGGTAATCGCGGTTTTCCTTGACGTTTATTTCAAGTTCTAACATGTTTTGAATGGTTTCGTTATCGTTACCATCAACTAGCAATTGCAAGGCTTTTTGGGTGAACGGGTCAGTTAAAGTATCGATTTCATCTTCTAAGCGTAACAAACCATCTTTACGCGCTTTATAACTCCAAGAAACAATTTGCTCGATTTGCGCATGGGTGTTTATCACGTTAGGTCTGACAATCCAAACTAACATCGCTAAGCTACGAAAAAAAAATATTGGGCGGAAACTGTAATAAGGTCGCACCTAACGTACCCCCTAAGACAATAATCAGCGCAGGGCCATTGAGCAACGATGCAAGCTCGCCGCCTTCAAGAAAATTTCCCAGCAATATCGCCGCAACCGCTAAAACAATACCGAGTATGCTTAAAAAATCCATAGTGTTAGCAATGTGTTATACGGTTAAAAACAGAACAACGACATAAAAAACTCAGTTGCCGTAAGGTGCGCTGTGCGCATCTTTTCATTGATTATTAATGACGTTATGAAGGTGCGCGAAACGCACCCTACCTAAAAACCGAGGCTACCAACTTAAAACTGGACAATACCAAGCCGGGACAGGTTGTTTAGAGTGGCAGAAAACTGCTCCCTGCGTTTTCTGCATTCGCCACGTCCTTGTGGCTTGAGGTGTCGGCAGCAGGGATGCTGCCGCCAAGCCTACAGGGACGTATTTACGGCGCCCTTCACTCTGAATGACC
>NZ_LAJX01000242.1 GCF_000963695.1 Methylocucumis oryzae | reverse complement strand
CTACAATATATACTTCAAACGGTCACATTCGGTTTTTAGATAGGTAGGGTGCGCTGTGCGCACCTTTATAACATCATTAAAATCAATGAAAAAGGTGCGCACAGCGCACCAACAACACAAGATACCGAATGTGACCGTTCAGAGTATAGCCACTAACCCTTATTCATCTAATTGTTGCCAGGAGTCACTATGCCAGAACGTCGGATTAACGTATGCATTATCGGAGGTGGGCCATTAGGGATAGGCCTTGCTAAAGAACTCAATGAAGGCAGCTTAGATTACGATTTATATGAAACCGAAGCCGATTTTGGCGGGGTTTGGAATGGCGACGGTCAATGTGGTCGGGTGTATCCGTCGCTGCATTTGATTTCACCAAAGTTTAATACGCAAATACCTGATTTTCCTATGCCGGAGGATTATCCCGACTATCCTAATCATCAGCAAATGCTGGCGTATATCCGCGCTTATGCGAAAACCTTTGGCGTTTTATGATAAAGCCCAATTCAACACAGCCGTCACGCAAATAGAGCCCGAGGGCCACGACTGGTTAGTTACGTTATCAACAGGCGAGCAAAAACGCTATGGTTTTGTCGCGGTATGTAATGGTGCGCAACGGGTACCACGTTTTCCAAGCCCCAGTTATCCGGGCCATTTTAGTGGTGAAATCCTGCATTCTATGCAGTACAAACACCCAGACCAGCTCAGAAACAAACGCGTATTAGTGATTGGTGCTGGCAATTCAGGCTGCGATATTGCCGTTGATGCTGTCCATCATGGTACTCAGGTCTATCACAGTACACGGCGCGGTTATTACTATTATCCCAAGTTTATCGGCGGCAAGCCGACGCCACAATGGATGTTGCAATTAGGTAATAAATTTTCTAGTAAAGCAGAAACCATGGCTTATATTCATCAAGTCTTTAAATTAGCTGGTTTTGATGGTACGGATTACGGTTTAAAAAAACCAGATTATCCGTTAGATGCCGCGCATCCTATTATGAACTCACAAATTCTTTACCATATCGGTCACGGCGATATTCGCGCGCACGATGATGTTGCGTCTTTCGAACAAAAAACCGTGCATTTTATCGACGGTCAGCGTGCTGAAGTCGATTTAATCGTTTATGCCACTGGCTATGATAGGCATTTTCCATTTATTAACCCAGACTATTTGCACTGGAAATCCGGCATACCTGACTTATTTATCCATATCTTGCCAAGAAATTTCGATAATTTATTTTTCTTTGGTTTTGTCAATGCCTCGGCGGGGCTAGGTGATGGCATAAAGCTACAAGGACAATTTGTCCGCAGCTATATCCGCGCTTATTACGACAATAGCAAAGGCTACCAAAAGTTTTTGCAGGCTAAGCGCGAGGACACACCGGATTTAGGTCAAGATTATTATATAGACTCACATAGGCATTTATGGGAAGTCGATTTTTGGAAGTTTATTAAATGCGCAAGAGCTTATAAAGATATGTTAGATGAGCGTTAAGCAAGCATGTATTAACATAGCTTTTATCTATTAATATCATAAAAACAATCAATTTTATTTATCATGATATTGCTCGTATAGTGTTTACCAAGCCGACCTAAGCTGAAAACCAAAGTCGGCGTTAAACCAACTAAAGGAGAATAGCCATGAAAAACGTCTTATAAAAACATCATTAATATTATTGTCGTATGGGCTTTGTCTACTCATGCTGTGATAAGCGCCGCCGAGCAAGCACCTGTTAATGCATTAATCTATAGCAATCCAGCAGCAATTCATGCCATACCGTTTGCGCCTAATCCAATTGCTGACACAATAAGCAAATATGCGCAAATCATTTATGTTAACACCGGTTATGGCCCTGCTATTTACAGCTATGCCCATAATAAACCCCATCAAGTAGAGGCTTTAACTATTGAATACACCAACCAGGCAAACGGTCATGCCATTTACAGCTATCCAACATGGCATTGAATACTCACCTAACCATACTTTAATAAGGCCTGTTCCGTATTTCAAATACGGAACAGCATTATGCCCACCTGCAAATACCAGTTTTTCGTTATTTATACTAAAAACGCCAGAAACATCCAATTTTTTCAACTTTAGTACTGGTAAAACAACCTGCACTTTAGTATAAAAACAATTTCTGACCTAAACTTAAGCCAACACAACAGCGCTCTTAACTGATACTAGCGGACTTAACGTGACTAGACACTCTACGACGACATACACAAGCAACGAGATTGTGCTAGTAATTCATCGACATTTTTGGCTTATCGCGTTGATGTTTATAGGTATTTTACTCGCCAATTATTTAGTTACTGAACAATATACTCATATCTATCGCCACGATGCACAACTCATTAATCTGGCAGGTAGACAAAGAATGTTAGTTTCTCGTATTGCATTTTTAAGTACCCAGACAGACGAACAATCGAATGCAGAGTTAGTTGAAAGCATCAAAACTCTACGCGCAGAATTTACCGAACTCATGTCTAGTCAAGAGGACTTGGCTCATGACGTGAGCATCCATTATTTATATCTTTCCGGTAACAACCCTATTGCGCCTAGAATCAACCAATTTCTCGATGCTATTGCACAAAAAGATACGCAACAAATTTCTGTTTTATACAGAAAATTACTGCCTGATATTAATAATGCCGTTAATGTATTTTCACAACAAGCTAATCATCATGCCGACATTCTTCACAAAATAGGATTAGTCATAGAAACATTTGCGGTTATCTTCGTGATGACAGGCATTCATAGACGATTATTACGCCGCGTTCATCAAGCAATTGCTGAACAGTCACTTGCAACTGTCCAATTAGAACAACAAAAAAGTCAAATTCGCGCTATTTTTGATGCTTCCTCGGTACCTAAGGCGTTACATAGTAGGGGACGTATTCTTTATATTAATCCAGCGTTTACTCGGCGCTTTGGTTATACCTTAGCAGATATACAAAGCTTAAATGACTGGTGGTCTCTTGCTTATCCCGATCCGTCTTATCGTGACTGGGTACGCGAAGAATGGACTAAGCGACTAACCCGCAACCAGCTCGGTGCTCCTTTTGAAGCCTTAGAAGCGCGAATAACCTGTAAAAATGGCACTATTTGCATAGTGCAAATAGAAGCGGTCAGCTTACAAAACGACTATCAACACGTAGATTGGGTCACTTTTTTTGATATTACGGCGCTACATGATGCTACCGATAGATTACAAACCTTGCTAGAAACCGCAAGCGATGGTATCCACGTCCTTGATACTAAAGGCAATGTCATTGAATTTAGTCATGCCTTTGCCCGTATGCTCGGTTATTCTTTAGAAGAAACGGCGTGTTTAAATGTATCTGATTGGGATGCCATGATTCCCAAAAATCTGCAGCTCTCCACTATCGCAGAAATTTTAACCAATCCTACTACCTTTGAGACTAAACACCGTCGTAAAGACGGCTCGGTTTTTGATGCTGAAATTAATGCTAAAGCTATTGAATTAGGTGGAAAAACTTATCTATATGCCTCATCACGCAATATTACCGAGCGGAAGAATATGGAAGCTGAGTTACACCGACGCGAACAATATCAGCGAGTGCTACTAGACAATTTCCCGTTTTTCGTTTGGCTGAAAGATACTGATAGCCGACTATTAACGGCTAATCTGCACTATGCGAGAGTCGCAAAAGTCAACAGCACTAAAGACCTAGAAGGCAAAACCGACTTCGATTTTTTCCCGCACGATCTTGCTGAAAAATATGTTGCCGATGACCGGACTGTTATCGAAACTCAACAATCTAAGCATGTACAAGAGGAGTTCGTCACAGAAACAGGTGAGCGCTACTGGATAGAAACTTGGAAAGCCCCCTTAATCATTGATGGCGAAATTGCTGGCACAGTGGGGTATTCCAAGGATATTACTGAGCAAAGGCGTGCTGAAAACGAAATTAACCGACTAAAAGAGCAATATGAAGTCTTATTCACCGATTCGCCTGATGCTTATCTAGTCGTGGCTTTTGAAGATGGTTGTATCCTCGATTGTAACCGCGCGTTAGAAACCATGATGAGAGGAACTCGCAAAGACATTATTGGTAAGTCAGTCATCAATATTTCACCGCCTAATCAACCTGATGGTAGTCGCTCTGATGTGGCAGGGTTTGAGCACATTATGCGTGCATATAACCAAGGCTACACCTGCTTTGAATGGGTGCATCGCCGCCTAGACAATAGTGATTTTTGGGTAGAAGTCACCGTTTCACGCACCCCTTTTCATGGTCAAGACGCATTATTAGGTGCGTGGCGCGACATTACCGAGCGCAAAGCCATGGAAAAAACAGTTAGCAGAAAGTAGAGAAAGAGCAACGCTTGCGATTGAAGCGACTAAAATTGGTATTTACGAATGGAATGTTAAAAACTGGTGCGGTACATTGGGATGAGCAAATGTTTAGTATCTATGGCGTATCCCCTACCGCTGAGGGCCAAGTGACTTATCAAGACTGGCGTAATGCCGTGTTAGCCCACGAAATAGAGCAACAAGAAGAAATAATAAATGAAATGCTACTCACGAAAAAAAATAGAGAATGTAGACAATTCAGTATTCAACGGCACAATGATGGTGGCATACGTGTTATCGAATCGGTAGATAATTTGCGCTTAGATAATTCTGGCGAACCCGAGTGGATAGTGGGAACTAATTGGGACATCACCGAACGTAAACGCGCAGAACAGCAGACACTTAAATTATTAAACGAGTTAAAACGCAGCAATGCTGAGCTAAATAGCTTTACCTATATTGCCTCGCATGATCTCAAATCGCCTTTACGTGGTATTGACCAATTAGCCACATGGATAACCGAAGACTTAGGCGATAATCTCGATACAGATACCCAAACACATTTAAAGCTGATGCGCAGCCGTATTAATCGAATGGAAATGCTATTAGATGATTTACTAACCTATTCCAGGGTGGGCCGTATCGACCAAGCACCAGAAATGGTAGATGTGCGTGAACTGATCGAAAATATTTTCGATTTAACGGCACATTCTTCAACAATGCAATTACGCTTAGCAGATGACCTACCTATTTTTATTACAGAAAAAAGTACCGCTAGAACTAGTGTTTCGCAATCTTATTAACAACGCGATTAAGCACCATCATAAACCCGAAGGTGTGATTAGCATTAACTGTCAATTACTCAATAATCAGTACGAGTTTACCGTACAAGATGATGGCCCAGGCATTGCGCCCGAACATCAACAACGCGTATTTGAAATGTTTCAAACCTTAAAACCACGTGATGAAGTTGAAGGTAGCGGCATAGGCTTAGCCATTGTAAAAAAATCCGTCACCAATTTAGGTGGAACAATAACACTAGAATCGGATGGGTGTCACGGCTGTACGTTTCGCTTTACTTGGCCATCTAACTTTACACAACAGGAGTTGCTTAATGTCTACTGAACCGGCTCATTATCACGAAATTAGCATTTTGCTGGTTGATGACGACGAGGTCGATGTGATGGCTGTCAAACGTGCTTTTAAAAAACTAAAAATTCTGAATCCGTTAATTCACGCACATAACGGCGAGGAAGGTTTAGCCTTGTTGCGCGATTCAGCGATAGTAAAACGCCCTTACCTGATTTTATTAGACCTAAACATGCCGAGAATGGGTGGCCTAGAAATGCTCAGAGCAATCCGTAACGACCCGTTGCTAGAAGACTCAATAGTTTTTATTTTGACCACGTCAAAAGCAGATGAAGATAAAACCGCTGCATATCACCAACATATTGCCGGCTATATTAGAGTTTATGCACAATAAGCAAAATGGGTGTATGGTGCAATAGTATCCTAATAAAATTTGGAGATAGTGATGTTCACCGAGTCGATGTTACGCAAACATCCTGCATTAGTCCGTGCTTTCACGGGAATTCCAGCGGAAGAGTTTTGGGACATGCTTGAAAAAATGGAAGCTC
>NZ_LAJX01000241.1 GCF_000963695.1 Methylocucumis oryzae | reverse complement strand
CTAAGACAGAAGCGCTCATTCTTAGTCGCTATGACAAACCCGGTGGCGGTCATCAAGCCGCATTGCAAAGCATTACCCCGTTAGCAGAGCATGATTTAATTCTAGCCAGAGAGCAAACAGCAACCGTGCATGTTGATGAGTCGTTATACCGCTATGTAGTGATGTTAGCCGCTGCTAGTCGCCAACACCCGCAACTAAGCTTAGGTTTATCAACACGAGGCGCATTAGCGTTAATCCGTTGCGCTCGTGTGGAAGCTGCACTATCTAGCCGTGATTACGTCTTACCAGACGATATTAAACGGGTTGCTCCGTTAGTCATTAGCCATCGCTTATTACTGACTAGTGAAGCCCAATTAGCCGGTTATACTGCGTTACAAGTTTATCAAGAGCTGGTGAATCAAGTGGCTATACCGAATATAGGTGATAATGCCTGAATAAGCTCAACCCTAGGGACATGTCATGACCAGAGATACCGTAAAGAAATATTTCAATCCTTACACTGATTTTGGTTTTAAAAAACTCTTCGGTGAAGACGCTAGTAAAGACTTACTCATCGATTTTTTAAATCAATTACTGCCTGACTATCATCAAATTGCCGAATTAAGCTTTAAAAACCCAGAAAAAATCCCGGCTACAGTTAAAGAACGCAAAGCGATTTTTGATATTTATTGCCAAACCACTACTGGTGAGCGCTTTATTGTTGAGATGCAAAAAGCAAAAGTAAAGCATTTCAAAGATAGGGCATTGTTTTATTCAACGTTTCCAATTAGGGAACAAGTTAAAAAAGGCGATTGGAATTTCGAGTTATTGCCTATCTATTTTGTCGCGGTCTTAGACTTTCACTACGATGAAGAAGAGGAAATACGCAAATTTCGGCGCGACATCTGCTTAAAAGACCAAGATGGCGACGTGTTTTTCGATAAACTGCATTTTAGATTTTTACAAATGCCTTTGTTCACTAAAGAAGCTCACGAATTGACTTCTCATTTCGACAAATGGGTTTATTTTTTAAAAAACTTAGAAAATTTTGACCATATTCCAGCCATTTTAAACGAACCCATCTTCAAAAAAGGCTTTGAAATTGCCGAACTCGCGCATTTAACGCCACGCCAATTCGATGCTTATCAGCGTAGCTTAATCGAATATGCTGAAGTGAAAAATGTTAGCGACACTTCGTTTGAAGAAGGCATGATGTCAGAAAAGAAAAAAATAGCTATTACATTAAAGAATAAAAAGCTTTCGATGGATTTTATTATGGAAGTAACGGGATTATCTAAGCGAGAAATTGAAAAACTATAACCATGTCATTCTCCCGACTCACGCAATTAATCCTAATTTTTATCAGTGTGTTAGCACTGCTGAGTATTTGGACTGGCGGTATTTGGCAACTACTGTGGCGCGTCGCATTGGTGTGCTTAATCGTGTTAATCGTTATAGAAAAACTCAGTCTAACAAACGCCTACACGATTAAACGATGCTTACAAACAGCGCCGTTATTAGGTGAGCGATGCACTTACCAGCTAACGCTGACCAACCAAACCTCGCAAATGCTAGTTTTAGCCAGTCAAAGCGCTTACCCTGAAACCCTAGAAGGCGAACAACCCATACAAGCATGGCGCATAGCCCGCCATAGCGAAGAATCCCGTTGTTTTGATTATTTGCCTGTACGCTTAGGTAAAACGGAACTAGGCACCTTGTATTTAAAACAATTAGGCCGATGGGGTTTATGCTGGTGGACGCGTCAAGTCAACGAGCCGCTAGAGTTTTGCGTGCAACCGGCACGGTTAAAACAACTTCCCATCATCAATGGCACGAGTGGACAAGGCCAGCATAAACGTTGCTTGCCTAACGCAAGTGGTGGAGAACTGCTAGATTTGCGCGAGTTTCACTACGGCGACAACTTAAAAAGCGTAGATTGGAAAGCAACGGCTAGACGCGGCAAGCCTATTGTGCGCCGTTTTGAGCGCGAACAACGCTTAGAAATCGTTTTACTCATCGATTGTGGTCGTGCTGGGCGGAGTTATATCGGCGGCATGGATAGGTTGCATCATTATGTTAACGTAGCCGCCAAGCTAGCCGAATTTGCATCGCTACAAGGTGACCACATTGCTTGTTTAGCCTATACCCACGAAGTGCTACATACAACAGCGATGGCATCTGGGTTTAATGGCTTGCAGCGTATACGCAGCTTATTAAGCCAATTATCGGTCGGCAATGAAACCTCTAACCCATTACCGGCCGCGCTTGCCGTCAAACAATTGCTACGTCATAGAGGTTTAATCGTGTTTTTAACCGAATTAGAACAACCCGAAGCCGATGCACAATTATTAAAAGCCGGACAATTACTCGCATCTAAGCACCAAATTCTAGTCGCAACGTTAGCCGAACCGGAACTAGAAACCTTGATTACTCACCCTCAAGACACCTGGCTTTACCCTTATCAGCAATTTGCTGCACTCGAATATTTACAAGGTCGATTGGCATCAAGACAGCATTTACAGCGTTTAGGCTTATCGGTCATTGCAGCGCAACCTGCCGACCTCGCGCAACAGGTATTAACTTATTATCAACGCCGACGTGCATTCATTTAATATGGCTAAAAACTCATCAGATAACGACTATTTAGCAGTGCAAACTTTAGAAGGCTTGGATTATCAATTAGAAATCGCCGGGCTAGGCGCACGTTCTCATGCGTTTATTATCGATTGGCATATTCGATTATTACTAGCGTTGCTCTGGCTTATTGTAGGGACTGGCCTATTAGGCTTATTTGCGATAGAAAACCTGCGCGAGTGGTGGCGGCAAATATCGCATACCCTGCCTTTAATCATCGTTTTTTTACCGACGGCGGCAATTTACTTTCTTTACCATCCAGTGTTAGAAATCATCATGGCAGGCCGAACGCCGGGTAAACGCATGGCGGGAGTACGTTTAGTGACGCTGCAAGGCCATACGCCAAGGGCTGGAGAGATTTTATTGCGTAATGTGTTTAGATTAATCGACTCGCTGCCTAGCTGTTATGTCGTAGGCATCGTCACGGTAGCGCTTACCCACCACCATGTGCGTATTGGTGATTTAGCCGCCGGTTTAGTGTTGGTTTATGAGACAAACGTTAGCGCTAACACGTTAAACCAAGTCACTCAACTTGCCATACATTCCGAGCTAACCCCCGAGCAACAAGGCCTGTTATTAGATTTATTAAACCGATGGCCTGAGCTGAATAAAAACGTGCGTATCGATTTAGCGCAAAAATTTTTAGCCCATATTGGCCGACCCGTAACGAATTTAGACAAAGTTGAAAACCTAGATCGGGCGCTACATATAAAATTACAACGTTTTTTTAACCGAGTAAACGCGTATGGCAACACCTAACAGCACTAGCCAAGCCGCACTTAAAGAATGGCTAAAGACGCGCCAAGCTGATTGGCAACAATTAGATGCTAGGCTCAAAAAACCACCCAATCCTAATCATGCACTGAGCGAAGCCAGAGCATTGCTCATCGCCTATAAAGCGGTTATCAGCGACTTATCGTTGTCTAAGCGTATTCAAGGCAATACGCCCATTACCTTATATTTACAAACGCTGTACCTGAAAGCCTATGAGGAGTTGCATCAACCGGCACGACAGCTAAAAGCCGAGTTTTTTGCGTTATATCGTGTGCAAGTGCCGGTGTTAATCCAACACATGCGTCACTCGCTGTTAAGTGCTTTAGCTATTTTTTTATTAGGCATCTTAGCAGGCTGGTTATTAATCAGCGTCCACCCTGAACTCATAGGCTTGGTGTTATCGGAGCCTATGATTAATCAAGTACAAAACGGCGAGTTATGGACCGATAGTTTGCTTAACATCATGCCTTCGTCGGTATTATCGCTAGGCATTGCCGCGAATAACATCACCGTCACCTTAACAGCATTTGTCTTAGGCGCGCTTTATGGCCTAGGCACGCTATATATTCTAGGCATGAATGGCTTTATGCTAGGCGCGGCATTCGCGTTCACGGCGCAACACGGGTTAGCAGGGCGGTTATGTGCATTTATTATCGGCCACGGCCCGGTAGAACTCAGTGTGATTTTAATAGCCGGTGCAATGGGCTTACAATTAGGCGAAAGTCTGATTAGACCAGGGCCACGCAATCGCCTACAGGCTTTTCGGCAAACTAGCTTTGATACCGGGAAAATTTTATGTGCAGCAACACCGTTTCTACTCTTGGCCGGATTAATCGAAGGCTATATCTCGCCTAATCCCGTTTATCCGTTAGCGGCTAAACTAACCATAGGTATTTTGACGGGGTTAGTATTTTGGTGGATGTTAGGCGCACGAAAAAGAATGTTTACCGATGCTGCGAGCATAGCTTCTCGTGGCACTCACATGCGCCCCCTTTTGAAAAAACGGAGTTGAGAAGAGGTATTAAAACGGTTGTGTCCAGCCATGCATGGTACGCAAACGCTACCCCGCATTGTGTTAAACATGATAATTATTTCATTTCATCGCTCCCACGCTCTAGCGTGGGAGCGTAGCCAGGACGCTCTGCGTCTCGTTTCACACCGCCAGAGCGGTTGCAGCGCATTCCCACGCAGAGCGTGGGCACGATGAAAACAGAATAGTTATCAGGTACGCTTCTTATTTCTAAAACCAAAGAAATACCCTAACCCAGCCAGACCTGCTATCACTAATCCGTATAGTACTGTGTCATTACCACCCGACGCGATGGGTAACACGGCAGCGGCTTCTTTTTGTTTAAACTTAAACTGCGTAATCACGCCTAATTCGGGATCATCGACTTTAACCGTGAGCTTCTCAGCGCCGACTAACGTCAACTGCACTTCACTGCCATCGAAAGGCTTAATATTGCGTTTATCTTTACTGACAATAACTGGAATTAGCGGTGTTGTATTGATTTTAGCGGCTAACTCTCTGGCAAGTTCTTGTTCTAGCTGAGCAGTGGTTTTACCATCGGTTTTAATCGTCACGCTACGATTATCGATGCTGACAACAATATCGCCTTGTGAAGCCGTGGTTCTATTACCTGGATTGTATTGATCTAAATATTCCACATCAGAGGCTAAAACCAAATCAAGCGCAACCGTTACGGTATTGTCACCAAAACGTCTTATCCACTAAGTCATAGCTCATGCTTTGATTCGTATAATCACGTACCGTAATCCAATTCAGCGAGAACCCAGCGCGATTGCTTATGGTAAAAGCCGGTTCTTGGTCTTTTTGACTTACAACGGCCCCTCTAGCCCCTGGATCGACTTGCGTCATGCTGTCTTTGAAAGCCGTCACTAATTTTTTACTCACTTGCGCGGCAGGATTATCGCCGGTGAGTTTGCTATTGTTAATAAAGCTAATACTGGTCACGCGAAACGGATCAGCACCCGCTTTTTGCCATTCCGTCGTATAAGAAAATAATAAATCGCCGGTTTTTTTCGGCACGCCTGTGTGAATGCGTAACTGCTGTTGTTGCTCCGATGCTGAAGCTGCACTGCCAATATTAGGCACTACCGAAGCCGCTATAAATAAGCTTAATACGATGTGTTGTTTCATACGATACCTTAGTTATTATTGTTTTATGTTTGAACGCCTAGTTTTTTGTAACTTAGACCTGCTCTTCGCACTACGAACTAAAGTTATAAGCTATGAATGCGGTTTTGGATAGTGTTTTTAGTTGGTTTTCAGAGACTAACTATGAAAGATGTTATGTGATAAACAAGTAGCCACCACTTGCGTCATATATTATAAAAATAAATAAACTTATATAAAAATAGCTAATATATTCTGAGTCTCATCCTATCGCCAATATTTTCACATAATTTTAAATATTATAAATCAAATAGTTGAAAACAAATCTTACATTGGCACAACTCTCGCATTACGCCTTACGTCACTCAACCCTCATTGGAGCAACCCATGCAACCAGAAACCCATGACATTATGCAAGCAGAGTACGCTAAGCCGATTAAGATGTGGACGCGCGGCGTACCTGTTGAAGACGATGCTAAAAAGCAATTACAAAACATTGCACAATTACCGTTTATTTATAAACACATTGCCGTGATGCCTGACGTGCATGTCGGTAAAGGCTCAACGATAGGCAGCGTGATTCCGACTTTAGGCGCGATTATTCCAGCAGCGGTAGGCGTTGATATTGGCTGTGGAATGATTGCGGCAAAAACCACGTTAACCGCTAACGATTTACCCGACCATTTATACGGCTGGCGTACGGCTATCGAAAAAGCCGTACCGCATGGTTTGACGTTTAAAGGTCGTGATAAAGGCTCGTGGGAAAATCCACCTGCGACTGTTGATAGCGCATGGGCGCAATTAGACCCACGCTTTCAAGATTTATGCGCTAAACATCCTCGCTTTAAAAACACCAATAACTATAAACACTTAGGCACATTAGGTACTGGTAATCATTTTGTTGAAGTGTGTTTAGATGAAACGGACGCCGTTTGGTTTATGTTACATTCGGGTTCGCGTGGCGTCGGTAATGCCATTGGCTGTTATTTCATCGAGTTAGCGAAAAAAGATATGCAGAAATTCTTTATTAATTTACCCGATAAAGAATTAGCCTATTTTCCTGAAGGTACCGAGCATTTCGACGATTATGTCGCAGCAGTCGGCTGGGCACAGGATTTTGCTCGGTTAAACCGTGAATTAATGATGGCGAATGTCGTCAGCGCAATACAAGCGATTACGCCTAAGCCTTTCACGGCCGATGTTGAGGCCGTGAATTGTCACCACAACTATGTGCAACGTGAACACCATTTTGGTCATAACGTATTTGTGACGCGTAAGGGCGCGGTAGCCGCTTGGCCGGGTCAAATGGGAATAATTCCAGGCTCAATGGGTGCACGCTCTTTTATTGTGCGTGGTAAAGGTGAAGCCGAAGCATTTTGCTCTTGCAGCCACGGGGCCGGTCGTGTTATGTCGCGTACAGCTGCTAAACGTAAATTTACTATTGCCGACCAAATCGAAGCCACTAAAGACGTGGAATGCCGTAAAGATAAAGATGTGATAGACGAAATCCCTATGGCATATAAAGACATCGATGCCGTCATGCGTGCGCAAGCCGATTTAGTGGACATCGTGCATACCTTAAAACAAGTGGTCTGTGTAAAAGGCTAACAGGACAGCTTATGATTGAATTAGACGGCTCTCAAGGTGAAGGCGGAGGTCAGATTTTACGCACCGCGTTAAGTTTAGCGATGTGTACTGGCCAAGCCGTGCACCTTAAACACATTCGGGCGAAACGCGACAAGCCCGGTTTAATGCGCCAACATTTAACCGCTGTACAAGCCGCGCAAGCGATTTGTAGGGCCCAAGTGCAAGGCGCTGAAATTGGCTCAAGCGAATTAGTCTTTACACCCAACACGGTACAAGGCGGCACTTATAAATTTAGCATAGGCACGGCCGGTAGCTGCACCCTGGTATTACAAACCCTATTACCGGCTTTGCTGTTTACGAACACCGCAAGTTGTATTGAATTATCCGGTGGCACGCATAACCCTATGAGTCCACCGTTTCATTTTTTATCGCGCGCATTCGTGCCATTGCTTAGACGCATGGGCGCAGATATTGAGCTGGAATTATTACGCTATGGTTTTTATCCTGCGGGCGGCGGTCAGTTAATTTGCCATATACAGCCTTGTACTCAGCTTACGCCATTAACACTGTGTGAGCGCGGTCCGTTAATTGAAGCCTATGCTGAAGCGGTGTTTTCTGCTATCCCGTTTCATATCGCCGAACGCGAGCTAGCTGTGATTAAACAAAATCTTAACTGGTCTGATACACAGCTATTGCCGCTAGAAATCGCGCGCCAGCAAGGCCCTGGCAATGCGTTAATGGTAACCTTAGTCCATGAGCACTGCACCGAAGTCTTGGTCGGTTTTGGTGAAAAAGGTGTTAGCGCAGAAAAAGTAGCTAAGCGAGTCGTTAGCTCAGTACGCCATTACCAAACCAGTAAGGCCGCCGTCGCTGGTTTTTTAGCCGATCAGTTACTACTACCGTTGGCATTAGCCGGTGGCGGACAATTCACCACAACGGAATGGAGTCAACATGCTGCCACTAATGCTGAGGTGATTAGCCAGTTTTTACCGGTGCATATTGGTTCGGATCGGGTTGATAAGGATGCGTTTCAGGTTGTGGTTGCCCCAGTTAGATAATCTAGCAAGCAAAATCATACTAATAAATAAGTTTTTCTAACAATCCCTTCTATACTACTAAATGGTCATAAAAACATTCAGTTAACTAATTAGCAAAGGGATAATTATGAAAAAAAAAATGCTCGACTTCAATCTTTAACGCTTAGCATATCTATTACTAGCTTGCTAGGCATAAGCACAGCTAATGCTGACCCCTTATTACGATTTGATAGTTACGCGCCGATTACGCCCTCATCAATTCCATCACAGAATCGACATGGTGCCGAACCAACGCTTATCGTGAATCAGCACAACATAGGGTATTTGTCTTTTTATTTACAACGTTCACTACCGAATCAGCTTAAAGCCTCAGATATTCAAAAAGCCACTGTTGCAGTATTTTTAAATAAAGTCGATGCGGGCGGTGTTCTCGCTGTTGCTAAAGTAATTGAAGATTGGAATGAGAAAACTATTCCTCATAAAAATCAAGCTCCGGCCTACGACACAGTCACTATTAAACGCTTTGAAATAAAACCTGCTTATGCTGGACGCTGGATTCAACTTGATGTAACCAGTATCGTTAAAGACTGGGTTAATGGAAATGAAATTAGCGAAGAGGCAAGTTACGGTTTTGCGTTAATCTCAGAAAACCAGCTCGACATCACAATAGACAGCAAAGAAAATACAACCACTAGCCATCAAGCATTATTTGAAGTCGTGCTGAACAAAACAAGCTCTGTCGGTGCAAAAGGTGAAACTGGGGCGACGGGGGCTAGAGGTAACACCGGAGCATCTGGTCTTACCGGCGCGACGGGCGCTACAGGCAATACCGGTACATCAGGAAATACAGGCAAAACAGGCGCAACAGGTGCTAATGGCAACACGGGCACATCTGGTAATACCGGTGCGACAGGTGCTAACGGCAACACGGGAGCTTCTGGTAATACCGGTGCRACAGGTGCTAACGGCAACACGGGRGCTTCTGGTAATACCGGTGCAACAG
>NZ_LAJX01000240.1 GCF_000963695.1 Methylocucumis oryzae | reverse complement strand
AAACCCATACCGAATGGCTCAAGGATACTTTGGAAAAATTACCGACTTGGCCCAACAGCCGTATCGATGAGTTGCTGCCTTTTGCAACGGCAAATTCCGAGACAGTTAAGGATCAGAATGTCTTTTAGAAAACAACGTGGCTAGATTGAACGGTTACAATGCACATGCAAAAATTACCGGAAGCCGTCATAAGCAAAGTCAACGAATTGATTGCTGCGCTGCATTACGCAGCAGATGATTTAAAAATTATCGGACAAGAAGCGATGTTAAGCGGTGATTTTGCGCAAGTGACAGAGAGCATGGACGCTTGTAAAAAATTGCAAATGTTGGAAGACGAGATTGGCACTGCTGTGAACAATTTCTATGCGAAAAAAAAGTCGCCCACTAGCGAAAAAATCAATTACCACAAACCTAACAAACGCCGCACGCGCACTCACGGAGGACATCTACGCGTTAACATCGCCGGAACATCAATTGAAAATGACACTATCGCCGAAACGTTTTTGGAAACGCTTAAAGTGCTTGGCTTAGAACGTGTGGCAAAGCTGAACAAAACCATTACGTCGATTCCATTGGTTAGTAAAAACCCCAACCAATGGTTATCAAGCGCAACGTCAATGCAATGGCTGGTATGTCACTACCCATGTTAACAAAGTCACTGCAAGAGTAATGTTGCAAGACATCGCCAAAGCCTTGAATGAACCGTTAAAAATCGAATGCATAGAGCGCTAGTAGGCAATGTCGCAGGCTTAAAACAAGAGCCAAAACACCGTATCAACACAGAAAAAACCAAAGGCAAACACCATGACCAAACACAATACTCTGTCAATTTCTGAACTGCAACAACTTGCTAGTGCGGGCGATGCCCAGTCGCAATATTGGTTAGCTCTGCACACTTTATGCCCTATTCAACATGCTGGTGTGGATAACGATAAAAAAGAAACTGGGTTAATGTGGCTAAATAAGGCGGCTGAACAAAGCTTCGTACCTGCTCAAATGACATTGGGTCTGTATAATCTTAGAGGTATAAATAATAACCTCGTTAACAAGGCTATATCATCATATGGCAATGATGAAAATATGACTTTTTTAATTGACCTAGCCGATTCGCTTCATAAGGATGGAAAAGACGCTGGTCTGGCTTTTACTTGGTTTAACAAAGCCACTGAACAACATTGCGCGCTAGCTCAATATCTGTTAGCCGTCTGTTATCGTGATGGCATAGGCGTTAAGCAAAACGATGAACTGGCCTTTGCATGGTTTAGTAAAGCCTATGAACAAGGCTTTGCCACCGCACAATGTGGCCTAGCTAGGTCTTATTATGAAGGAAGAGGGGTTGAACAAGATAACGAAAAGGCCTTGGCATGGCTAAACAAGGCTATCGAACAAACGGATGCTTATATCGACGCTAAAGTTAGTAAATCGTGGCCGATATTAGAATATTGCAAGAAATTTCCTTTAGATTACAGCAAATGCGCACCTGAAGCCTATTTATTGTTAGGTGAGAGATATGCCCAAGGCAAAGGTGTCGAACAATGCAACGATACGGCTTTCAAGTGGTATCAAAAAGCCGCAGAAGTGAATGTTGCCGAAGCTCAATACCAGTTGGCGCTTGGTTACTTTGAAGGTAAAGACGTTTACAAAAAATTATGAACTTGGCATGAAATGGCTTAGAGAAGCGGCCATTCAATATCATGAGGCGGCAAATGCTTGGCTGGAAAACGCCCTTCTTCGTTTAGCGTTCCCCCATTTAGTGGACAAAAAAAATGCAGAAAAAGACTATCAATTTGCTTTTGACTGGTGCCTTAAAGAAGCTGAACAAAATTCTGCCGAAGCCTATCTCTGTTTGGGGATTTTATACAAGTTTGGTAAAGGCGTTGAGCAAAACGACCAGCGTGCATTCGAATGTTTTAGTGAAGCAGATCAACTTGGCGAACGCTACTGCGAACTCGATTTTATTATTAGCCTTAATTTGGGCATTTTTTACGCTCAAGGTAAAGGGGTGAAACAAGATATTGATAGAGCAAAAACGTCGCTTTGAGAATGGCTGTTATAAAGACTATGAAACAGGTCAGATTCTTGATCAGAAAAGGAAAGTAGAAATGGTCTCAAATGGACATAGTTTGCAGATAGTTCCTATCCCTCTCTTAACTGTGGAGCTGCTTTTAAATAACAAGCAATTCGAACCAGCGAAAAGGCTTGTCGAGGAAGCTAACATAGATAGGCAAAGTAAAAAGCTCTACTCTTCATGGACTTCGCGAGAGGAACAACTGGATTCGGAAATATGGAAGCGGGAAGCTTTAGAACAGAAAATGCAAAAACTAGTCGAGCAATTCACGCATTCTTTAGGCAACGTGATTTTTCCCGACACCATTTACCAAGTTGCCGAACGCTTAAAAAACAACCCTGAATGCCGCAAGGATGTTTTATTGCTCCATGAGGCTTACCATTCAGAAATCATCATCAAGCTACAAGGCGAACTGTTACGCCAACGCTACACCAATACGAATCCTGAAAAAATTTCGCCAATTTATCAGGAGTTGCCGCCGAACTCCGAATTCTGTCGAAAACACCAAGTCCATTGAAGCTATTTTGGATTATGCGGCTAGTCGTGTAACAGCGCGGTTTCTTAATCAACATTATGCCGGTCTTAACAGCATCCGCGATAAAATGTTGTCCAAGAACAATCTAAGCCTCGATGCCTTAAAGCAAAAATTTGAGGATGATATTTTGCTCAACAAATCTTTGCGTCCTATTGCATGGATTAACCAATACTTGCGGCCTGTTCAAATAACCGAACTTAGCCCGTTGTGGAAAAAGGTTTGCATACTTTCAGAAAGTCATGCCGAAGCCTTATTGTTTGGTTATTTTTCAGAAATTTTGTTTAATGCCTTTAAATATGCCGATCATGATAAGGATGAATTCTTGACGTTAGTTTTTGATGAGAAAACCATCAACGACAAAACGTATTTGACGTGTAGTTGGCTTAACCCTGTTAACGACAAAAGCCCAGCATTGCTAGGCACGGGGAAAGGCTTGGATGCCATTCAAGAGGATTTAAAACAACTGAACGATACCGAAAACCCAGAAGAAAGTTTGTTGGTTTCTCAGCAAAACAATCAATTTCAGGTGACGTTGTTCTTTAAAAAGGACTTGTTGGTGAATGACTTGCCCAGCCTTAAGATAAAACGCAAAGCCAATGTGGAGTAAAAAATGCTGAAAATACTGTGGGTTGAAGATGAGTATTCGGAACAAAAACAAGTCTCTTGGTTTAACAACAGGTCGGTTTGTGTAAAAACTTCCTTCGATGAGGCGGAAAACGCCATTAATCATTGTTTGACGCAATTCGATTTGATTGTATTGGATATTAATTTAGAGAATTCAGAACATACCGACAGAGTCAAAGCACTCGCAAAGCAATCTAACATCGCTGAGCAGGATTTTTTACAAGAAAGTGGAATGAATTTGTTTTTAAACTTGCTGGAGCATGGCTTTCCGAAAGAGCAAATCATATTTTTAACCGCTAATGCTGATATTAATATCAGCCGGATTGATGAATTGCGCGAAGCATATAGTGAGGGTAATGACGATGTATCTGATGAAATTTTAGGTACTATCACAAATGGGCTTAGCGAAGAAACGCTCAAAAAGTGTTCTGAGTTTATCGAGGCGGAAGATATTGATGGCTTTTGCCAATATCTTGAAAACTATTTCAATGACTTAAATGATGGCGTAACAAATAATACCTACAACAGATTTTGTGAAGCTTATCGACGTTGTCGTATTGAACCGCCGAAGGCTATTAATAAAAGTTTGAATGAAGCTAAGCAGCATCTTAATCATTGGTTAGAAAATCACGAAAGAAACGATTATTTGGTTTTGCGGCGGGGGATTGTTGAAGGTTGCGAGTTTTTAAAATCCCACATTGAAAAGGATGACGATAATATTAAATTCAGGGATTTTATTAAAATGGAAAATAAACAGCCTACTATTGAAATCCCTACCGCAGACATTAGAAACTACCTGGATACGTTAGCGCAATTTTTGCCCCTCCTCAAACAATCGGATGACCCGACTATTTTTTACCGCCTGTTTTTGCGGACGCTTGTCCATGAATGGGAAGAAAATGTTGAGGCAAAATGGCTAAAAGAAAAGCATGGAAATGATTTAAGCAAAATCCGCGATATTTATACCTTCGGATGGCTGATGAAAATGACCCGTAACTGGGTTTCCCATGCTAATTTGCTTGAGCCGTTAAAACCTTGGTTGATTGCCTTTTTATTTATAGTCAACATGCGGGCGATGTTCAAATTACCAAAAGCAATTCAGCCTTACGAAAAGATTTTGTTGCGTTGTATTTCACCATCACCACCCAACTCAATTATCCCCAAAGAGCTAGACAATTACATTACTGACGTAGAGAAGGATATTGACGGCATTTTAACTGGGTTAAAAATAGACCAAAAGTGTCATTTCGGCGAAAAAATCAATGCTATTTACCGCCAAAATACGGGTAATCCAGATGCCGAACCGCACGATTACCAAAAATTTTTATTGCACTATTTCTGGGTTAATCAAAAATCTGATTTAAGAAACTTAACAGCCACTTCGGAGGATTTTTTACCGACATTAGCACGGCATATCTACAACCGTAGTTTTCCTTAAAAAATACCGAGGTATAAAAAATGCAATGGTCAGACGTGTTAAACGACAAAAGCTTAAGCAATTTACCTTACAAAATCGAACTCAATGAATACGGGCAAATCGTGATGTCACCCGCTTCCAATCAACACGGATTTTTACAAGTTGAAATCGCCTTTTTTTTACGCGGCAACAAAATAGGTAAAGTCATCACCGAATGCTCAATTGATACGCCCAAAGGGGTAAAAGTCGCCGATGTGGCTTGGGGAACCAATGATTTTTTCTCAAAAAACGGTTTGGCAACACCTTATCAATCTGCACCTGAATTATGCGTGGAAATTTTATCGCCCTCGAATTCAAAACAAGAAATCACTGAAAAAATAAACCTTTATCTGCAACAAGGCGCGAAAGAAGTGTGGACTTGCACACACGATGGCAACGTAGAAATTTATAACTTGTTGGGAAAAATACCAAACTCGAGTCTTTTTGATAATTTGCCGAAAAAAGTTTGAGTAGCACGAAGGTTGCAAATAAACACACTATAACCCTTTAGAAAGCCTGATTAATGGATAACATCGTTTTTCTAATTTCTCATGACCTTAACTCCCATGCCAACCCCATTCATCAAATCGCTCATCCCCCATCTGCCCCGCTATGCCGAAGAAGAAGGCGACTTTTACACCGTGCCGCGCACGGCTTTAGTTGACGTGCTATGCCAACAATCGCAGCGTGATCGCGCTGTTGCTGAAACCGTTATTGCTTTGCTTGAAACCTTGCTCGACACTTTGGCGGTACTGGATACGGATTATTTGCAAAAGGGCGAATGGTGTTGGGTGTCGTTTCCGGCGCAGTTGCTGGCGTTGTCGGTGTTGACGGCGTGGAGCGATTCTGATTCGCGGTTATTTGCCAGCAATTTTTGGAACACGCAAGGAAGCTCGAATGCGAAAAAAGACCAGCAACGCGATATGCTACGCGCTATCGAGACTCGCCGTGTCGAGCATCATGCGCAGCAAGCAGCGCAACCAATTCGTTATATCTATGTGGCGTGGAGCCTCATTAAATTAGACGGTAAGATTTTATTATATCAACGCGAGGACACGCGCAAACGCTTTGACAGTCAAGCGGGTGATTATGGTTTGGTCGGTGGTCGATTGAACCAGCATGATGTAACAGGCGATTGGTTATTACCCGATTTATTGGCTGCTCTGCAATCTGGCGATTCTTTGCCTATAAAGACGGCTTTGCCAGTCACGTTACAACGCGAATTGCATGAAGAAACAGGGTTAGAATGTGGACGGCATTATCAGTTTAAACCTTGGCGGTGTTTGCGTCCCTTTCGACAAGTGCAAGGCTCTGCGCCTAACCATGCGCTGACGGATTATCATTTTGAGGTGTTCCAAATTGAATTAACCTTAGAAGGGTATTTATTCTTGCAACGACAAGTGGCGCAAGACGAGCGGCTAGTTTGGTTTAGTCCAAAAGATATGCTACCCACTCAATCGGCTAAGGATTTTCCGTACCTTCACGCATTGCTGGCAGACTTTGATAATGACAATGCCGAGTTTGAACAGGCGCTGACCACGTTGCCAGACAGTTTTGTCGGGCAGTATAGATTTCAACCGCAAAAGTATGGGCTGACCTTACCGCTTGATTACCGAATGCCGTTGTTAGCAGGCACGCTGGGCAAAGAAAAACCTTTGGCATTGAGCTTAACGGAGCGACAGTTAGCTATTTTATTGGGTTTGGCAGCACATTTGCGCGGCTTTGAATTTATAGAGGTTGAAGAATCAGTTATTTTTCACCCTTTTGGTTGGCTAAAACTTAAACCTTGTTCAAGCTTACAATCAGAGCTAATTGGTTTGGCGACTGCGCTAAAAGAAACCGATTTAATCATTGAAAACTACGGCGACGTTTTTATTCCGCTTGTCGATAATCCCTGAAGTAGTTTATTTTGATGAAAAGCTATTTTCGTTTAAGGTTAATGAGACAGATTTAAATGGCGTGCAAACAAAAATTCCAGTCGTTATTTATCGGCAATCTTTTGCAACGGCTTTGGGTAAAATTAAAGATAGAGCAGAAACATTTATGCTTACGTTGGAATTTGCACATAAATTGCAATTGTTAACTAAGCAACAGTTTTCTACCGATAATGATTACGCGAAAAAAATTGAAGATACTTATAAAAAAGGGCTGCACAAGGAGATTGGGTTGTTAGGCTTGAGAAGCTTAGTACGCCAGGAAGCGGGTATCGTAAAGTTTGTTTTACCTTATACTCGATGTTCAAGTTTTTAACTTCGATGCGGCTTGGTAGGTCATAGTAACTTCTTTAATGCGCCGTTTTAAAACTTCGGCTAAGGTTTCAATATTAGGGGAAATAAAAAAATTTGCCGTGTTGGCCGGAAATCTCATCGTAACTCAATGTTCCACGGTAATATTTAGACCACTCAGGGATAGGATTGGCATTATCTTTATAGGGATTGAATTTACTCTCGCGCCCAAAAATCATCGCAATCCTTCCGTGATAAAGGTTCTTCGGGCTTTCCTCCATACAAAAAAGTAAGCTCACCTCCTTATCATTCATCCATAGCTGTTTAGCCACTGACATGGCTATTAAAGCGCCCTGACAATTGCCGCCAACAATATACGGTCCGGAAAAAGGCAATTCGAGTATTTCTTTTACATAATGATTCGCCAATTGATATATCGTATGCGGCGTGTATTCCATAATATTGTGTCCGGAGCGCAAACCATAAACTGGCCGCTCCCCAGCAAAATGCAGTCCTAATTGGGCTAATTCATTATAATTTTGTAAACGCCAAAATAAAGGTAAGGCTTCGATTTCAGTATTTAACCCCGTCATAATGGCATCGGATGATGCTTGACGCCTTGCCATTCGGCAGTGACCAGTAACAGTTGACGATATAGCTCTGGGTCTAGCGGCTCAGCTCCTAATACTTTGTGCGGTGTTGTCTGCGGTGTTTGCATCACAGGTGATTCAGTCATTTGAATGATTTTTTCACTCATGGATGCTAACGTTAATAGCTCTGAAAGTTCTTTATAAGGTAATTGGATTTTAAATTGCTTTTCCACTTGGCTGATAAGGCTGACAAACAATAATGAGTTGCCACCTAAAGCAAAAAAATTACTCGCCATGCTTTCGATAGGTTTTTCCAGCACCGTTTGCCAAATGTCCATTAACAGTTGCTCGTGTGGAAAACGAGGAGGAATGACTTGTCCTTGCTGAACAGCTAGCGCAAGCTTAGGCAAAGCTTTTATATTGAGTTTACCGTTAGCAGACAAGGGAAATCCATCAACGATTTGAATAAGCTCCGGTATCATTGATGATGGCAAATGGCTCTTAACGTAAGCCATAATCTCATGGTCTCTGATTGCCAATTTAGGATGGCTCTGCACATAAGCAACTAATATTTTGCGTCCAGATGCTAACGCGTGTGTCGTCACCACGGCTTTGTTAACACTAGGAAGCTGTTCTATGGTTAAGGCGATTTCTGTAGGCTCAATGCGTATTCCATTAATTTTTATTTGCTCATCGACTCGCCCAAAAAAATAAATAGCTTCATCCTCGCCATAGCACACCTTATCACCAGTCTTATAAAGTTTTGAATAAGGAATCTCCGTAAACGGGTTATCAATAAAAGCAGCTTGAGTCGCTGCATGATTATCCAAATAGCCCACTCCGACGCACTCACCGGCCAGATACAGTTCACCGGGACTGCCGAAAGGGCATAAGGCATGGTAGGTATCGAGAATCAACGCATAAACATTATCAATAGGCCGTCCGAGTGGTGCTGACGAGTTGTTATGTCCATGCAATTCTTGAAAAATAACGCCAATCGATGTTTCGGTAGGACCATAGGTATTAAATACCCTAACCCAAGGGCAAAGCTGCTTGAACCGATTAGTCACATGAATATCCATTGCTTCACCGCCGATAAGCAAAAACTCCAATGTTTTTAAGTTATCAATACCTGACGGTTCACCTTGCAAATGCTCAACAAAAACAGCAAAAAAAGACGGTACGAAATCTGTCATAGTAATCGCATGACGACTCATTAAATGCAGCAACTGTTGAATATTATGGCGTTGCAATGGTTCAGGCATTACCAGTGTGGCTCCATTGCATAATGGCCATAAGATTTGCCATAAAGACGAATCAAAGTTAAACCCAGATGTTTGTAATATCCTGTGTCTAGCACCTTCGCCAAATACTCGATTCATATAGAGGAAGCGGTTAAAAATTCCTCTATGAATATTTTGGGCTATTTTAGGTTCACTTGTCGTTCCTGACGTACTGAAACAATAGATTAAATCATCAGGTAAATTGACTGTATCAATGCTGTGTGTTGCTTCCCCTAAGTTCTCGTAAGCCAAACAAATAACCGCTTTATCAGCGAGCTTTAATGCAATGACCTCTACATTGGTTACCATAACGGAATAATGTCGCCCGGCTAGCAAATGCATAATCCGCAATTCAGGCCATTTAGGGTCTAAATTAAAAAAGGCAGCGCCGCATTGCAAAATGGCTAATAACGTTATGGGAAGCTCTAACCCCTGTTCCATACACACGGGAACAACATCACCTTTCGTCACGCCTTTTTCTCGTAACAGTGTCGCTAGGTAATTAACCTTAAGCGATAGTAGGCGATAACTCAGTGAGTGTTGCTGATAAATAACACTAATATTCTCAGGCACTGTTAAAAACTGAGTAGCTATTAAGTCTTTGATTGTTTTATCCGTTGGTCTTGGATAGGTATTATTATGCAATCCTTTTAACAAATATTGACGCTCTGCTGCTGAAACTAAGGCTAACTCACTAATCGGAAACCGGATAACTTCAGGTAGCGTCGCTAATAAATGTAATAAAACGTTTTTAAATACGATGGCTTGTGAATAGCTAAAGTAATGTTCATTAAAATCAATCACCACTTCCATCTGGTTCGCCCTAGATGAGTCGATGACCCATACCGACAACGGCAATTGTTTTTCAGTGCTTTGCAGCAGAACCGAGTGAAGCCTATCGCTTACATCAAGCTCTTGATAGTCATAGCGAAGATAGGTAAAGGCAACTTGGAACAGCGATGATTCAGCCGTGTGATGTTTGTCCAACAATTTGGCTAGCTGCGTAATAGGAAAGCGACGATGCCTATAATCCTTGCGTAATTCCCCTGCTATTTTTTGCAATAAATTTTGTACGCTATCGGCTGATTCAACTTTAATGGCAACAGGAATAGTCGTCGCTAACATGCCTCCAAGCATTCTTTCCGTACTATTCGCTCGGTTTGCCAGCGATAGTCCGAGTACTAAATGATTAATCGTATGGATGCGGCAAAAATACAGGCAAATAGCAGCCATCCAAATCTGCTGCATACTGCTATGTTCTTGCTCAGCTAACACCAATAAATCTGTTTTTAACTTCGCTTCTAAGCGAAAACGCAGTTGGCCTGAATGCCTTTTATTATCGTGCAAAGGATTTTTAAGCAAGGCTGGCGGTATCGTCCAACAATCTTTGGACAGCCAATAGTGTTTGTCTTGTTGATAGCGGGGGAGTTTAAATACTTATAATCTTTATCGATATGATAACGATAAGAAATGTTTTGGCCGGTAAAGGGTTGTTGTCTTGTATTATCAAAATACGCACTGAGCACCTGATTGGCATAAATTGAAATTGACCAGCCATCAGCAATCAAATGATGATATTTATGTAGCCAGCAATATCGATTGGCTGACAGTTTTATCAGATAAAATCGATAAAGTGGGGCACTAAACATATCAATCGCTTTATTTACCTCATGAGTTAGCCATTGTAAAACTGCTTCTCGATCATCTTGATAATGGCAAAGGTCAACTTGCTGCCATTCAACATTACCGCTCAATAAAAACGCTTGGCGTGGCGCAGCTTTTTCACCACATAAACTCAACCTAAGCGCATCATGTTGATTGTACAAGGCTTGCAAGCATTGCTTAAATACACAAGCATCAACCTGTGCATCAATAAACACCGCCTCAGCTATCGAATAAAGTGATGAGGTCGGATAGATTAATTGATCGAGATAAATATCAAATTGGGTTGAGCTGAGCGGATAACTTTTTAGCCATAATAACATCCGTGATAAAGGGCGGCCGCTAGGCTTAACAGCAGCAACCCAGCGGTATTTTCGGCTACCAACTTAAAGCAGGACAGATTTAATTATAGTCAGTTGAGCTAAACCGTCATTCCGGCATGGATTGCCGAAATCCAGGCGCCATGGATGGCAAAGCTTCAAGCACATCCCTGTGTCCTCGGCAACTGCTCCTGCGTTGCTAAGCCACATGGAT
>NZ_LAJX01000024.1 GCF_000963695.1 Methylocucumis oryzae | reverse complement strand
TAAATACACATGTTTTGATTTTTGCTCTTGTTCAACAGTAATGCCATCGATAAAGACTTTTTTGAGAATATCACCATTCGGCAGCGTTTGACCTGGATGGTAAATTTTTAACGTAGTATCTGCCGTTTGTATGATGGCGATGTTAGGCGCTTTTACCCCTTTTAATTGCCAAGTTGCTGCTGCCGTGGAGGCTGTGCTCGCATTGCCGGTGGTATGACGCCCAGGTTGTTCGATGATGTGGCCGCGATTTTTATCCCATAAATTACGCGTTAAGATTTGTTGCTTAGTTTGTTCATTAATTAAGCGAGGCTCAGATACAAATTTAGGCGGCTTTTGCATAGCCATAGAAAGCTCGGTGTCTTCTAACCATAAATCTAAAACCGGTAATAACGCAGGTATTAAGGCTAGGAAATAATAGCGTTTCATTAGTATTATTTGAGCTCGGTATCAGCGACAGCTTCAGTAGTGGGCACGTTAATAGTAGGCGCGGATGCTTGTGTTGGTTGGCTCTCAGGTGTTTGTAATCTAAAGCCTGATAACGTCATTCTAAGCGAGGCTTGTTCGCCATTGACGCTAATATAGAGCTGTTCAAAGCGATACACTTGCTCAGCTGAGCTTAACGCATCTAAAAAGCTGATGATGTCGAATAAGTGACCACTGAGGTTGAGCTGTAAGTCGATTTGCTCACCAAACGGTGCGGGTTTAGCTTCTTGCAAGCGTTGGCTGTCGATTTTTAATTGAAACCGGGTTATGAGTTCTTGCACTTGATTATACATGGTTTGCTGTGCCAGCGCGTAACTGGATGCGGTAATAAAAGCCTGGCCAGTTGCCGTCATCGCTTGCTCGCTTTTCGTTAACGCGTTACGCCATTTTTCTTCTGAATTTTTCAGTGCAGTTAAGCTGTCGATTTGGTGTTGATTAGCTTCTAATTGCTGTAGGGTTTCATCGCGCCACTCGAAGTAAGGGTCAATAAGCCATTGTTGTACGATTAAATACACTGATAGCAATACACCCCAGCGTACGATAGGGCTATCGCTGCCTTCGATAGTTTTTAACTGGTTTTTTAATTGCTCTGCACGCTGTTTAATCATGGTTTTTGCAGTAATAGTTTGATTTGAAACTGCTCTTCGCCAGTGACTGCATCAGGGTGTATATCATTTAATAATTGCACATCGGCTACGCCTTTGATTTGCTGTAACGTGGGTAGTAAGGCCACGATTTTTTTGCCACGCCCAGTCAGGTCTAGTTCATCGCCTTGGAATTGTAGGCTTTCTAGCCATATCGCATCGGGAATTTTATCGGTTAATTCGGCTAATAAATATTCAGGTGATTGTTGTTGATGTTTGAGCTGTTGCACGTATTGGAATAATTGCCGACGCTGTTTAACCTGTTGTTTTAAAGTCAAAATTTGTTCGCTGCTTTGTTTAATCGTTTGTAACTCGGTTTGAGTTTGTTGCTGCCGATACTGCAGTACGGCAGCGTCGCTAAGCAGCCAAAGCATTAAGGTTACCACCAATACGGATAGTAACTCGCGATAACTCATCGGGTCTGACCAGTCTTTAATACCGGGTAAGCGGAAGCGGTTTAACACGCGGCTGTGGGGTAAACCTTGGCTGGGTAACGGGTGAGTGTCTATCGCTTCAGGTTGCCAAGTATTTAAACCCTCTTGGGTTAGCCAACAGTGCTTAATTTCAGGCGTACCCCAGCCATGCCAGTAGCGCTGGGCTTGACTGGCATCTTTAACTTCTGCAAATTGGCTAATCCAACCCGATGCGGTTACTAAAGCATAATAAAAAGCGTGGGCGCTTTGACCGATGAGCAATGCGGGTAAGGCATTAAGCTGTGCGGCATACCAAGCCGGCTCAGGCATGACATGTGTACAATAACTGAGTTGTTGCCGTAATGTGTACGCGTTTTCTCTGTCCCAAACCCAGGTATAAACCAACCAGTCATCGCCTTGTACTTGTGCCTGGAATACATAGTCGCTTTGTTGTCCCCACGGCGACCATTTGGCTATATCTAATTGCAATGCTTCTGCTAATTCGTTTTCTGCAATCAAATGCAACGGAAAACGACAGTGTTTAAAACTGCAATATTCCGTAGGTAATAGCAGTATGACTTTGGCCAATAATCCGGTATGCGCTTGGGTTAGCTCATTCAGAGCCTGCCAACCAGAAGAGCTGAGTACGGAATAACGCAGTTGGTTTTCCCGTTGTTGTACGCAAACAATCGGCGCTATTGCGCGTGTTTGCTGTGGGTGTTTGCTTATATCCAACCACGATAAGTATCGGGGTAGTGCCATAGTAAAATTTCGTAGGGAGTCGATTTATTGAAGGTTAGCCGGAGCAATACCGTCAGTGCCGGGTCGTTTTGTTTGCGTAGGCGAATACGGAAAATATTGCTAGCATTATAAGCGCCGAATTCACCAAAAGCGCGATGATAAGCCGGAAGTAATTTATTCAGTTCCGTCCAATTATTGCTAGTTCTTAAGCTAATAATTTTGCGTGTTTGTTGCGCCGAAAGTCCTAATACCGCTTGTATGACCGGCGCTGGTGCTGTGGCAATATTGAGATGGTCAATACCACCGGTTAACAATAGCTCTTTTAAACCATAGCGTTCAGCGTCGCCATTATAAAGTTCAGGTGTCATTGAGGGAAGTTCTAGCAGTTCATCCAAACTACGCAAAGCAATATTTCTCGGTAAGTAAGCGTGTCGTTGCCGTAAATAATCAATGCTTTCCAGGCCATAACGATGGCGGGCATGATCTTGGTCCACCCAATCAGCCAGTTCGTCAGTAATACGCAATGCTTGCTCAGTGCCACAAAATTGGCTCAGTAAGCGTAACATCCATTCAGGCTCGTAATGACCTAAGCCGATTAAACCGGCACCGTCTTGAATTTGCACCTCTAAGCCTTTAAGTTTAAAGGGTTGACCATCGATAGGTAGTGCTAACGGGTCTAAATAGACTTTGTTATAAAACGACTTCGCCGGTCAGTAGAATACGGATAATCTGTTGTAAAGCCGAGCGGTATTCTAGTTCATTACGCCAACTGGTTTGTTGCCGTTGAATTTCCAACATTTTAGTATGGGCTTGCTCACTCAGCGTCACCGCTAACCCAGTTAAAATCGCTAACATGATTAAGGCTAGCGGTAACACAAAACCGTGCTGCTTAAAAAGCGTCATGATAAATCTCTAAACCCCAGGCATCGCTGGTATCGGGTAAGCTAAATAACCAGGTGTGGGTGTTATCGTGGTCATCGACAAAATGCAAGCTGACCCGCCTAGGCATACGCAGTAAATAGTCAGTGTCATACTGTTCTAACCATACCGGCTGATTACGGTAGCGTTTGCGCTCTTTAGGGGTCAGCATACGCTCATCAAGCTCGGCAGGTCGTGGAAATGCTGGGGCTTCAAAAATAAATTTTGCCGAATGTAATTGGGTTAATAGCGCTGTTTCGGTTTTAGCCCAACGTAAACCACGACCGGCGTCGCTATGCCATTCACCTTCTTGATATAACACCGTAATGCCTTGCTCGGTTTTTGCTATTCTCAGCCGAATCGGTTTAATAAAGCCTGGGTCATCGAATAACGGTGCTGCTGTTATGACACTGAATGAGTCTGGCTCGCCTATGAAATAAGGCAAAAAATTGCCTTGATAGTAACGATAATCGGCACACACGGCTTGTTTAAGCAAGCGTTCTATCCAGTTATAACGCTGTAATAAGCGTAGTTGCGTTTGCTCTTGTTGATAACCTTTTTCCCAAGCATTCAGTCCTTGGCTAAAGCCCCATAATAACGTCGCGATTAATAGGCTAAAAATACTCAGCGAAATCAGCGCTTCGATTAAGGTAAAACCGGATTGTCGCGTGGGTAAACGCCGTGCTCGCGTTATTCCCATGCTAATTGCTCCCATTGCAGATAATTGTATTTGTCACCGGGTAACTCAATTTCAGCTTTGACGCGATACACACTGATTTTACGGGAAAACTCTATATTAGGATTTGTGCCAAACGTGGGCAGGGCAGGGGCGGTTTTTTCTGCTTGCCAAATAAAATTAAAACCTTCTGCACGCCTTTGCCTTGAGTTTGTTGGCTTAGATTAATTTTTTCTACGTCAGTAACGATTTGTTTTTGCGCCAACATAATATGGGCATGTAGCGAGGCTTTATGTAAACGCGTGCTGGTGCTGGTAAATAATTGCAAGATTAACGCTAAGGCCGAACCAACGATAGCAGCGGCAATTAACACTTCTACTAAGGTAAAGCCGGTTTGTGTTGAGTGATGAGGCTTTGCGTAGCTTGAAAAATTAACAAGGTACGCATTGCGTAGCCTACGGTAACGTGTTTTCAACATCCGCGTTTATTGCGTGTATTTGTATGCGACCATCGAGTGGTGCAAATTCAAGTTGCCAACGTTGGCCTGAATGCGCTTGCAAAATCAGTTTGCCACCATTGGTGATACCCGTGGCTAATAACCGCAATACGGGTAGTTCCTGAGCTGACCAGCCGTCAGGTAATTCAGGCCACGTTCCTAAGCCTTTATCGTCTTTAGCCAATTTAACACTACGGCCTTGCTGAAAGGCTTGGTGTCTTAAGCGCTCTATGCGTGAGGCATAGCTCTGAACTTGGCTGCGTTCTAGCGCGCGGTTATATTGCTTAAATAATTTAGGCGCGGTTAAGCTGCCCACGATGGCGATGAGTGTTAACACGATAAGCATTTCTAACAAACTAAAACCGCGCTGCCAGGCAAATACCGGCATGGTTTTTATAATTGACCTACATCAGCATTTTGACCTTCACCGCCCGGTTGACCATCTGCGCCAAAGCTATACAGCGCATAAGGCTGGCCATTTGAGCCTGGATTTTTATATTGATAAGGATGATCCCAAGGGTCTAGCGGGACATCTTTAGGCAAGTAAGGCCCATCCCAGTATTGTGAATTAGCCGGGGCTTGGCGTAAGACTTGTAAGCCTTGTTCGGTGCTAGGAAATTCGCCCATGTCCACTCGGTAAGTATCTAATGCCGAGACGATGAGTTCGACTTGTGTTTTGGCGACTTTGACTTTAGACGAGCTCAATTTATTAAAGAGTTTAGGGCCAACGGTACTCGATAATAAAGTGATAATCACCAGTACGACTAATAATTCAATTAAGGTAAAACCACGTTGTTGCTTCATAGGTAAGGTGTTATTAATTTATTGTTTAGAGAAGGGATGTTTGAGCGATGGATGCTAAGACACAAGCTGTCTTCTAGCGAGGATGGCTGTGCATGATACCAAAAAAGCCAGTACTAAACGATACAGTGGCTACACACTTTCATCGTTCCCACGCTCTGCGTGGGAATGCCCTGCAACCGCTCTGGCGGTGCGAAACGAGACGCAGAGCGTCCTGGCTACGCTCGCACACTAGAGCATGGCAGCGATAAAGCCTTAAATAACTGAGTATTGCTAGGAATTAACGCATAATCGCATAAGGCTAAAAAAGGCACATCGGTGAGGCTGTCACCGGCGCCTATGCTAAAAATTTCACCTGCTTGCTGTTGATAACGGGCTAATAAAAACGCGACAGCACGTTCTTTACGAATCGCATCTGGCAAAATAGCGAGATTATTACTGTTTAAATGCCAATAAAAACTACCGTCGGTTAGCGCTGGATGGTTCAGTAGGCAGTCGTCTAAGAGTTGGCGTAATGGCGCTTCATCGCCTGAGCGATGCTTGATAACCGCAAACCAGGTTTCGCCATAATCCTCGACTAATCTAGGCTTGTAATCAGGAAACTCTCGCAATAGGTCAAAATGACTTGCCATAACGCGTGTAATTTAGCTTGCCAATGCGCTTGCTCGGCTTGCATCTGTTGCTGCCACTCAGTATCAACCTGGCCGTGTTTGTCCAAAATAACGGCACCATGATTTAACACGGCTTCTTCAGTAAACGACAACAACACGCGTTGAAACGCGCCGCCATCTCTTGCGGTCACGGGAACAATTTTAAAATCTCGGCTTAACCATTGCCAAAGCCATTGCTGCTTAGGCGTTGCAAATGAGTTTTCACGACCATCGGCTAATAAGGCGCGCGCCACTAATTCAGCGGGGTTGTAACCCGGCTTTAGCTTGCGCAAGGTTTGAAACAACGTGTCGTCAAGGTCTATAAAAATATAAGCGTGCATCAGAGGTATAGGAATCAGTTAGTTCAAAGCGAGCGCTAATCGCTTGCCAAGCATTAAGCCAAGCCAAAATGACCTCGTTTAGCGGCGTTTCATGACACACAATGACTTCACGGTAGCGTTCGCGCGCGAAATTGTACAGAAAATTGGGGATACCATCGCCATAGTTGTCAGTAAACTGACAGACATTAGCAATATCATTGCCAGGGTAAATAGGCGAGCGCGTGGTGCTTTGTACTTTAACTTTAAAGCCTAGCGCGGTTAATTGACAGGCTAGTAAATACGCTGGCGTGTTACATTCACCGGTGCCTAACACCAAAATGGGGCGTGTATCATAGCTTGACGAAGTAAAATAGGTTTGTGCTGTTTCGGCGCAGTCTTGTGTCAATTGTATGGGCTTAGAAATGCCTAAACGCCCAGGCCAGGCTAAATACGCTTTTTTACAGGTCGGTGAGCTGTCGACATTAACGGTTATTGTATCTACCACAGCGTTATGACTATCGGTAAACGCAAAGCGTCCTGAACGCAAACACACCCAAGCGATACTGATACCGGCTTGTTGAGCTAATTCGCTACGCCTTTCAGGCTCAGCAAAATTAACTAAGCTAACAATAACGACTTTTTTTTAACTGCGGATTGAGCTGTCGGTAGGCTTGTATTAAGTGTAAAAAACGTCGTGCCGGTACTGATTTCATCGTCAATTAATACCAAGGTATCCGCTTGGTTAAACAGGCGTTTATCTTGTTCGCGGCTAGGGAAATATAGAAAGAAGTCGGTTGCGTGACTATGGCTTTCCTCGAATTGTAAAAACGGGCAGCCGGATAAGACATAACGCGTTGTTTGCATAAACAATGCATTATTCAATCCTTCAGCTTTCGCCTCGGCATACACGCCATAGCCTAAGCCGGTCGCCGTTTCCGCCATGCCTAGCCACAGCGACGAACCGAGCTGCTCTTGCGCTAACACGTCTCTTGCGAGCTTGCGATACGACCAGCGCATCAATAACGGCGATACCGGATAATGCTTACCGAGTAATTTACTGACAAATAAAAATTTTCGTTTACTACTGACTCTAGCAGCAAAGCCTAATAAGCGATGTAGCGGGATACGGCTTGGTAATAGGTCCAGCGTTAAAACGCCAGTCGCTAAGGTGATTTCAACGTGTTGAGGCGAATGGGGCATGAAAAAGTGGCAGATGACCAAAAACAGCACACAGGGTATAGAACTCACATTGAAAAGTCTATTGTGTGCTTATGCCGGGTCTTCAGCCACTCTCATTATTTTCATGGTTTTTCCATCATCACTTAAGTGCTGACCGTGTTAATTAAGGGCGATAAGTAATCAAAACCATAGCCACCGATAAAACACCAAAGCCAACCATCTGAGAAACAGTAAAACTTTCTTTTAGCAAATAACGGGATACTAAAGCCACGCAGACGACGCCAAAGGCTAAATGAAACGAGGCCATTTGTGCGCCGTTAAACACGCTATAGCCAAAGCGAGTCGCCGCAACGTTAAGCACATATTCAGGCAAAACGATGAGCCAACTACAACCTAATGCGGTCCAGAAACCTATTTGCTTGCGAAAGCGTAGGTGTCCAAGCCAGGCTAAGGCCATTAAGCAGCTAGAGAGAAACATAAAAAAAATGACGAGAGTAGTATGCATAGGTCTTTTTCTATCGACAGTTATTGAAATAGTTTTTATTGTTCGAATTCGATAATCACAGTGTGGTTTTTTATATTTATGCTGCTCGGTTTTCTGAGGCCGCCGGAACTCATGTACTTACCTGAACTAAGAGCCTTATGGGCGGTAAGTAATCAAAATCATAGCTATCGATAATACGGCAAAGCCAACCATTTGAGTTACAGTAAAACTTTCATTTAGCACATAATGTGATACTAAAGCTACATTGACGACGCCGAAGGCTAAATGAAACGACGCCATTTGTGCGCCGTTAAATACGCTATAGCCAAAGCGAGTCGCCGCGACGTTGAGAACGTATTCAGGCAAAACGATGAGCCAACTACAGCCCAGCGCCATCCAGAAACTTATGTCATCGCGAAAGCGTAAGTGTCCTAGCCAAGCTAAGGCCATTAAGCAGCTAGAGAGAAACATAAAAAAAATGACGAGCGTAGCGAGTATAAGTTTTTTTCTATCGCTAAAAATTGAAGAATTAATGGTGTTGTCTGAACCGTCTAAGGGTAGTGAGGCTTTTTTTATATTCATGATGACGTGTAGGTATGCTCAAAACGGTTATGTAAATTATGGCTACACCCTTTAGCAGGGACAGGGTATTCAGGGTGCAGGTGTTGGCAGCAGGGATGCTGCCACCAAGCCTACAGGGATGTATTTACGGCGTCCTGCATCCTGAAAACCCTGTCCCGCCTTACGTTGGTAGCCTAAATTATTACTGTAGGTACGTTGTGCGTACCCTACTAAGGTTTAAAGGCTGTTACTTTGTCGTTAAGTCACGAAAAAACACATCGATTAAACCGTTTGTGTCGTTGGGTACTAAGTCTGTTACTAGCGACCTAAACGCCATGTGTTTACCATCAGGGCTGATAATCGCATCGCGGTTACCGTTGATGTTAATTTGAGTGAAAGGACCGGTGCCTGAGGTGCCGTCTAAGCTAACACTGACTAATGTTGTTGTTTGGTTGACACGGTCGTGCACGAAAACATCATCAACACCATTATCATCATTGGCCGCTAGATTAGATGCCGAGGAGGTAAAGCCAACATAACGACCATCATGGCTGATGGTTGGACGGCTGCTAGAAGCATTACCGTGAGTTCCGTCAGAAGCCACGCTGATCATAGTTGTTTCATGGGTTTCTCCATCATGCACGAAGACATCATCGGCAAAGTTTTTTGTCATCGCTGACTAAATTAGATGCAGACGACCAAAACGTCACATAACGACCATCAGCACTAATGTCGGGTTGCCAAGCGCCGTTATTTGCTTGTGTACCGTCAGAAGCAACACTGACACGAGTCGTTTTTTTAGTATCCAAATTGTGAACGAAAATATCGGCTTGCTTATTGGTATCACCTTTTACTAAGTTGGTAGATTCCGATTGAAACGCAACATTGCGACCATTAGCGCTGATTCTCTGCTTAAAGCATAAGCTATTGCCTTGGGTACCATCAGAAGCGACACTGACGCGAGTGGTCTTTTTAGTCTTGCGGTCATGTACGAAAACATCGGCTTCGTTATTGGTATCTCCTTCTACTAAGTTGCCGGACGGTGATATGAACGACACATAGCGACCATCGGCGCTCAAGGAAGGATGTGCCCGCCAGTCTCCCACTATGGCCTCGCTGCCGTCAGACGCCACATTAACGCGCTCTGTTTTCTTGGTTTTAAGATCATGTACAAATACGTCGCTGCCTGAATTTGTATCATTCGGCACTAAGTTTGAGGCATCCGAAACGAATGCAACATAGCGACCATTTGCACTAATTGTGCCTTGGTTGTTCCAAGAAGGTTTAGCTTGAGTACCATCCGACGCTACGTTAACACGTCGTATTTTCTTGGTCTGACGGTCATAAACAAAAATATCTATCGTACTATTAGTGTCGTTAGGCACTAAATTAGACGCTTCGGATTGAAACACGACATAGCGATTGTCAGCACTGACGTGGGGGTGCCAGCTTGTGCCATCGCTTTGTTTGCCTTTGGAAGACACGCTGACGCGAGTAGTTTCTTCAGCATTAGCGGCAAACGGCAACACTAAACCGATGAGTAATGCGGCTTTTACAGCAGTGCTTAAATGAGTTTTGGCGGATTTAACAGGGTATTTGGTTATCATGAATAATTCCTCTAAAGGATTGATGACTCTGAAGCGTAGGGGCTGCTGGATAGCTATTAATTAGGCGTAGGCATTAATTTGCCGACAAAGCGGAACTTGCCAACTTTATTAACACCGTTGGCGCCTGTTTTATCACCCCACCAAGAAGCGAGTACTAGGTTGCCGGATAAAGTAAAGGTGTTACCTGAAACGCTGACTTTAGTATTAGCAGTTTCAAAAGCAGCAATGCCGGTTTTGCCTGTACTTGAGGATGTATTCAAATGGGCAGTGATATACCAGCCATCGGTACCCGGTTTGCCGCCTGGGGTTGAGCCTGAGTTAACTTCAGAGCGATTGGGGTCGTAACGTAACGCCATATCACCTATGGTGACATGGCCATAACGACCATTCACCCTAAAAGCGCCGCCGACACCAATTTGTCCGGTAAAGGTTGCCACAGGATCGAAATCATCAAATTCCGCCGTGGTTTTTTGCGGGTTGCGACCGCCGTTGTCGTTAACCGGTGTTGCTATATCAACCTCATGCGGGTACATGGTAAAGGTAGGTTTAGGCCATGGCTCGCTTAACGGTAAGCGGTGCATACCCGCTAATGTCACGCTATTATCCGTGATTAATGGGTTGAAATTGTGCAGTGAGATGAGGTTATAAGCGATAGTCGCTTGGCCTTCTCTTTTGGTGAGTCCCATCACTTGATAAGCGGTTAAGGGTGCTATTTCGTCGCTGGTAAACCAGTCTTCAAAATAGGCATCTCTTACCAAGTAGGCATCGCCCGAAATAATGCCTTTTAAGCCATTGTCGAACACCATATTATTAGTACCAGACGTGTCTAGTTGCCATTGTTCTTCATTGGGTCGGCCATAACTGTCAACGCCGTTGTATGCGTTACCGGTGCGTCGCAACATGGTCGCGAATGAAGCGGGGTCAAGCTGAAAAGTCAGCGCGCCTTGTTTAAATGACATCGATTTAGCTTCTACAGTTGTTGCAGTAGTCAGCGCGAGTAAGGCACACGCGGCGAATAAAAGGCTACCGTGTTTATTGAAAGTATTCATTTTCATCGTTCCTCGTTGTGGGTTACTGCTATTAATTAAGTGAGACGGTTTGCTGTAAGTGCTGACTTGCACTTGCCTTTTCGCTTAACTTAAGAGCAGTGTGGGTATGGTGCCGGTTATGTAAGCCGGCGGTTTTACCTGTCATTCCAGCAGGACGTGTCGGAATGACGGGATTATTTTTAGGGTGCATTCGATGCACCTTACAAACTCTGCGGTGCATGGAATGCACCCTACTTGGTTGTCACTACTTGGCTAAGTCACGAAAAAACACATCGACTAAACCATTAGTGTCATTAGGCACTAAATCCGTCACTAACGATCTGAATACCATGTGTTGACCATCTGGCTGATAATCGCATCGCGGTTGCCGGTAACATTAATCATTGAGAAAGACCCTGTACCCGATGTACCGTCTAAGGTGACACTGACTAATTTAGTCGTGCCGGTAACGCGGTCATGCACGAACACATCTTCAACACCATTATCATCATTAGCGGAGAGATTCGATGCGGCAGACGTAAAGCCCACATAACGGCCATCATGGCTGATGGTGGGACGGCTGCTATAGCCATTGGCTTGAGTGCCGTCAGAAGCAACACTGACTCTAGTCGTTTCATGGGTTTCTCTATCATGAACGAACACATCGTCGACTATATTGTTGTCATCGCTGACTAAATTAGACGCAGAGGACCAAAACGTGACGTAACGACCGTCAGCACTAATGTCAGGTTGCCAAGCGCCGTTATTTCCTTGTGTACCGTCAGAAGCAACACTGACACGGGTTGTTTGTTTAGTCACAAGATCGTGAACGAAAATATCGGTTTGTTTATTGGTATCGCCTTTCACTAAGTTGTTCGCTTCCGATTGAAACGCAACATAGCGGCCATTAGCACTGATTCTCTGTTTCATACATGAGCCATTACCTGGAGTACCGTCGGAAGCAACACTAGCGCGGGTGGTTGTTTTAGTCTTGCGGTCATGGACGAAAACATTCGATTCATCAGGATTGGCAATTGATGCTAAGAACGACACATAACGACCATCGGCACTCAGTGCAGGAAGCGCTGGGTAATACTCCACATCTGCTTCGTTAACATCGGGTCCAAAGCTGATGCGTTCCGTTTTCTTGGTTTTAAGATCATGAATAAACACGTCATAATCAGTTCCATTTTTGTCATCGGCGATTAGGTTGGATGCGTCCGATCTGAACGCGACATAACGACCATTCGCACTGATGATGGGAGCGCTTGACCACGAAGGTTTGGCTTGTGTGCCATCGGAAGAGACGCTGACACGCCGTGTTTTTTTGGTCTCGCGGTCATGGACAAAAATATCAACGGAGTTGTTGGTGTCATTGGGCACCAAATTGGAGGCTTCGGACATAAAAGCGACATAGCGGTTGTCGGCGCTGATGGACGGGTGCCAACTGCCACCATTACTCCAGCTATTTTCGCCGCCACTGGTTTGCTTACCTTTGGAGTTGACACTGATTCGGCTGGTATCTTCAGCTGTGACCGCGAAGGGCAAAATCACACCTAGCAATAATGCCGCTTTTAGTGCGGCGCATAAGTGAGTTTTGGCTGATAGTACGGGTTGTTTTGTTAACATAGACAATCTCCTAAATTTATAAAGGCTCTACTTATGGATTACTGGAAAGTTTTAGTTAGGTGTAGGCATTAATTTGCCTACGAAGCGGAATTTGCCTACTTTGTAGACACCGTTGGAGCCTAACTTATTGAACCACCAAGCCGATAAGACCA
>NZ_LAJX01000239.1 GCF_000963695.1 Methylocucumis oryzae | reverse complement strand
TTATTTAGGTCGACTCGATAATCAAGTCAAACTACGCGGTTTTCGTATCGAACTGGGTGAAATCGAAAGCGTGTTACTGAAACAACCCGGTATTAACGAAGCGGTGGCGCTGCTTAAATCGGTTAATACTGTTACCCAGCTCTGCGCCTACATTGCAGGCGATATTGACCAACTTAACGCCGAAACTTTACGTGCAGCACTCAGCCAACAGTTACCGGATTACGCGGTACCCTCTGCCTTCGTCATCTTGCCAACATTGCCTAAGTTAGCCAGTGGTAAATTAAACAAACAAGCATTACCCGAACCCGAACAACGCCTTAAAACCCATACCGCACCCAGTACTGAGCTGGAAATACAGCTAGTTACGATTTGGCAAGACGTGTTAGGGGTGGCAGATATTGGCATCGACGATAATTTTTTTGGGTTAGGTGGGCATTCGTTGTTGGCAATGCGCTTAGTGAGCGAATGCCAACGGCGCTTAAACATAGTCTTGCCATTAGCTCAGCTATTAGCTCATCCAAACATCGCAGAACTCGCGGCTAGTCTTAACAGCCATGCGAAACCGTCTTTAATAGTGCCATTAAATGCCCATAAAAGCTTTGCCACACCGTTGTTTTGTTTTCATCCCGCAGGTGGTCATGTCTTTGCCTATCAAACCTTAGCGCGGGAGTTAGCGACACAACGGCCTGTATATGGTTTAGCCTATACCCACTTAAACCCCGCCATATCGCTAACTACGCTAGCAGATGATTACGCAGTGGCTATTAATTTGCAACAACCTCAAGGCCACTTATGCTTGCTAGGTTGGTCATTAGGCGGGGCCTTGGCATTGCTGACTGCGAAGGCTTTAGAACACATGGGACGTACTGTGCGTTTTATCGCGCTTATTGACAGTTTTGTACCCGGCTTTGACGATGATAACGTAGAGCAAACCAGCGAGCTTATCCATGCATTTGCCAAAGAAATTTCCGGTGCTGATTGTTTACCTGAATTCACTGACGCTGAACAGTTAGCCGCATGGTTACAAACCAACCATCCAACTTGGGTAATGTGTTAACAGCCCATGAAATCAGTCAAAGCTTAGCGATATTTCAGCATTTAAGCGCGTTAAGTAGGCATTGCCACTTTAAGCCAATAAAAACAGCCGTGTATTGCTGGTGGTCAGAGGATGCTGGCCATGTATCACTACTTGCACAAGACTGTATCGAGCAAACGACGGAGTGCGTTTTGCAAGCCTCGCACAGCATAGCGGCTAATCATAATGAAATTATCCGTGACGCTGGTGTGTTAGCGGCCTTATCGGCGCTATGTACCAAACTAGCGGATTAGTGCTAACTATGAGCAATAAACTCTGGTTACTAGTGCTAACGTGGCTACTCACTGCGTGTCAGGCGCTGCCTGAGCGTAAACCCGAAACCACCGCGACCGTATTACCCAAAACCTGGCTGGCTTTGTCGAAACAAGCAGCGTCAGAACCCGTTACGCAATGGCTTAGTAGTTTTCACGCGCCAGAGTTAACCCCACTAGTCAATGATGCATTAGTCCATAATAATGATTTACACGCGGCAGCCGCGCGCGTTACACAAGCTAAGGCCTTAGTGCGCAAAGAAGAGGCGGCGCGTAAACCACAGCTTTTCGTTAATCCCACATTAAATGCAGACCACGAGCGAAACGGCGCGGGTGTATCGGTGCCGTTTACATTAAGTTGGGAATGGGACGTTTGGGGACGAATAAGCCATTTACGCGACGCCGCACAATTAAACGCCGAGGCATTGGCTAGCGATTGGCAAGGCGCGCGTTTGTCATTGGCCGCCGCTACTGTTACGGCTTGTTTTGAATTAGCCGAAGCCAGACAACGTGGGCACGTCGCGCAAGTCTCTATTACTGAGCGACGGCGGCTAGTAGAGTTATTGCGTGGACGGTTTGATTTAGGCATTGCCGACGGCTTAGATTTAAGTTTGGCATTAACTGATTTAAGCGATGCCGAAGCAGAGCTGGAATCAGCGCATAACGACCAACACCTTGCGCTACGCCGTTTGCAAGTATTATTAGGCGCATATCCATCAGGGCAGAAAACTCAATGCCAACACTTACCCGACGTACCCGCCATGTTACCAGTAGGTTTACCGGCACAATTACTGCACCGACGTCCCGATATTCTAGCCGCATTCGCTAGATTGCAAGCGGCCGATCAACACCTCGCAGCCGCCAATAAAGCCCGTTTACCGCAAATTCAATTAACAGCATCTTCGGGTAGCGCGGCCGAAGCCTTAGCCAATTTATCGGATCCGCGCGTTGTTGCTTGGAATTTAGCCCTAGGCTTAAGCCAGCCCTTGTATGCAGGCGGGCAACTACAAGCCGATATAGACGCACAAACAGCGGCCGTGACCGAATCGGTAGCGATTTATCAACAAGCCGTATTAAAAGCTTGTGCCCAAGTCGAACAAAGCCTAGCGGCCGAACAAGCGTTGCTAGCACAAGTGCAGGCATTAACCAACGTTGTCGCTAAAACTGACACCAATCGAACCTTAGCGATACAGGCGTATCGCAATGGCAAAGCCGATGTTCTGACCTTGCTGGACAGCTATAGAAATACATTAAGCTCGCAAACAGCGCTGCTAGCCGCACGTTTACAAGCGTTGCAAAATCGAGTCGGTTTGTATTTAGCTTTGGGCGGGGATGTTGCTGAATAGCCGGGCTTTTCTTGGAGTATAAACTTCACTGCACATAACGCGAATGATGCGCCTCCTTGCGTCGGCACATCCTATATCTGCTAGAGCCAGTTCGTATCTGGTATTTCTTTATTATTTCGTTTAACCAAACTCATTAGGACTTAAGACGTGACGGTCAAACAACGTCGTACATTCAGTTTTTTAGGCCCCATTTTGCTGTTATCGCTAGCCGGAGCGGCAAGCTGGCTATTAGCCCAACAGGAACCGATGCAAACTGTCGTCGAACCTGCTAACCCCCCGGAAGTTCAGGTCGTAACCGCTACGGCTAACCGGTTACGTTTGCCGGTCGCTAGCCAAGGCTTGCTGCAAGCCGTGCATGAAGCAGAATTATCGACATCGGTTCAAGGTAAAGTCATATCAGTACATCCTGAGTTTTTAGTGGGCGGCATTGTTAAAGCTGGGCAAGTGTTAGTGCAAATTGAGCCTAGTCACTACGACTTAGCGATAGTACAAGCCCGCGCACGTATGGCAGAAATACAACGGCAAAAAGCTGAAGAACAAGCCGCCGCGCTACAAGCAAAACGAGAATGGCAAGTATTGGGACAAGGCCAAGCCACGCCTTTATCGTTACATGAACCGCAGTTAGCCGAAATAAACGCTAAGTTAACACAAGCCGCAGCCGAACTGGCCTTAGCGCAACAACAACGCCAAGCCTGTCAACTATCAGCCCCCTTATCCGGTCGAATTGCCGCTAAAACCGTTGTGCCAGGGCAATTTGTCAGTATCGGTCAAAGTTTAGGACGCGTGTATGCCTGGGAGGCTATGGAAGTCCGCCTACCGCTAACGCTTAAACAAGCTGAGTATTTACAACCACCGGCTACTGGCGACACGCCCAACGTACAACTTAATCTCAGTAATATGCAAAAGCAGGCAACATTAGTGCGCCGAGAAGGACTCATTGACAGCGCTAATGGCTTGGAATATTGGGTTGCCCGTTTGCAACAAACCGAGCAAAAAACAGCGTGGTATCCCGGTAGTTTTGTCCAAGCCCGGATTCAAGGCCGGGAACTTGATAAGGTTTTTGTATTACCGCAAGCCGTGCTAACCGACAGACAACAAGTGGTGCTAGTCGATAACGACAACCGCTTACGAATTAAATCGGTCAACATTGTACAACTTCAAGACCAGCAGGTATGGATTGACCAAGGTTTAAACCCTGGCGACCGTATTGTGCTATCCGGCCTGGACATGCCTATTGACGGCATGAAAGTACATGTCGCGCCTATAGCTAAGCCTAAGCCGTGAAGACTATGCCTAATAAAACAGCAATACCACTTCTCGCTTGGTTTGCCACCCATCCCATTGCGGCCAACTTGTTAATGGCGCTAATTTGGCTAGCTGGCCTTAGCACATTGGTCGATATACCTAAAGATGTATTCCCTAAATTCACGCCCGACCGCTTTGAGATTGCGGCGTTTTATCCCGACGCTTCGCCGTTAACCGTGGAAACCGCGTTATGCATACCACTAGAAAACGCCGTATACGACTTACCTGGCGTAAAAGGCTTAAACACGGCCATATTTCCCGGTGAATGCCAAATCCAAATCGAAGTGAATTCCGGCTATCAGCGTGAAGCGTTAATGAGCGCCGTACGTGCTCGTATTGACTCGATTCCTGGCTTACCGGAGGCCTTGGAAAAAATTGACGTGCGTGAGACAGTGCGTGATAACGATGATGGCGTGATTTGGGTGGCATTGTATGGACAGCTAGATGCGTTACAACTTAAACGCTTAGGCGATGCGCTACGCCAAGAGTTGACACAATTGCCCGGCGTCACAGCGGTCGTCGATTATGGCAAGCTTAATGAAGAGTTAAGCGTTAATGTCAGTGCCGCGCGTTTACGCCAATACGGTTTAACGCTGGCTGACCTTGCTAGCGCTATCCGGCGTCATTCAATTGAATCAGCGACCGGCATGGTTAACACACCGTCCGGTGACATTGTTTTACAGCTTAAAAGCCAAGCTAAGCACGGTGTCGCAGTAGGCGAGATAACGCTACGCAGCTTGCCCGATGGCGGTGTTATCAAAATTAAAGACATTGCCAGTATTCATGACGGTTTAAGCGAACGCGCCGTGCAATGGCATCATGACGGGCAACCAGCGCAAGGCTATGAAATCCATGCCGAAGCCAATGCGATAACCGTTGCTGAGCGCGTCAAAACCTTTGTAGCACAGAAAAAATCCAGTTTGCCTGCCGGTGTATCGCTTAAAACCTGGTGGGATGATTCTTTAGCCTTTGCGGGACGGGTCAACACCTTATTAGAAGATGGTGTTAGCGGTTTTGTATTAGTCTGGCTAGTGCTCACGTTGTTTTTGCGAGGACAAGTCGCTTGGTGGGCGGGCATGGGTATTATCACATCGGTATTGGGTACGCTGTGGTGTATGCCGTTGTTGGGCATTTCGCTGAATATGTTGTCGCTATTCGGCTTTTTATTGGCAATGGGCATCTTAGTCGATGATGCGATTATCATCGGTGAAAGTATACACAGCGAGCAACAAAACACGAGTCTGGCACCGCATGAAGCTGCTGCGATAGGCGTTAGCAAAATGGCTCTGCCTGTGCTATTAGCGATTTTAATCGCGATAGCGGCATTTGTACCCGGCTTGTTTCTACCCGGTTGGAGTGGCGCAATGATGCGGCCTATTGCTGGTGTAATGATTTTAACGTTGTTGTTTTCTGCACTGGAAGCTTTGTTGATATTGCCTGCGCATTTGCACAAACCCGCAGTAACACGCGAACCTGATTGGCTTAAACACAGCCGCCGTAGCGTTAATTTCGCATTGCGACGCCTGGTTATCCGCGTTTATCAGCCGTTGTTAGCGCGCTTATTGGCATTACGTTATCTGACTTTAGCGGGATTTATCGCATTTATGCTAGTTACCTTGGGCTGGTATTTAGGTGGGCATGTCAGACAAGCGATGAATCCAGACATTACCAAAGATGCATTCTGGGCGCGTTTAACCGTACCGCCTGGCACAGCGCCAGACAAAACCCGGCAACTGGCCGAGCGGGTCGAGCGTGAATTACTAAACTATCGTGACGAATTAGAGCGCCAAGGTTTTCAGCAACCGTTATTCATAGGGCAAGAAACCTTGATTTGGCAACAAGAAGCCGGGCTATGGTTAGAATTGTCCGAGCAAGCCAGGCAACGTATTAATGTGCAAGACTTTGTTGACGAATGGCGGCGGCGCGTCGGCGATTTAGGCTCTGCTCGCTTGGAATTCATAGTCAAAGAAGGCGATGAGCCGTATGACATTCTATTAAATTTAAGTGCTAACCAACCGGCATTGTTAACAACTGGGGCGGCAGCCTTAAAACAACAATTAGCGGCCTATCCTGGTGTTTACAGCGTGTTAGATTCCACGCTACCAGGCAGCCCGGAATTACAATTGAGTTTAACCGATACCGGACGCCGTTTAGGCTTAACTGAAGCAGAACTCGCCGAACAAGTGCGACACGGCTATTACGGACTAGAAGCGCAACGCTTGCAACGCCTAAACGGAGAAGTGCGCGTCGTTGTGCGCCTACCTGCCACCGAACGCCAAACTCTTGCTGATTTACAACGCTTACCGATTCGTTTACCGAACGGCGAATTAACGGTGTTAGACACTGTCGCAGACACGACCTTGCAACCGGGCTTAGCGCAACTGATTCGCCGTGACCGGCAACGGGTGTTAGAAGTGTCCGCACAAGTCGATCCTGCCCAAGCCAATCTCAATGCGATTTATACCGATATAGAGCAGCGCTTACTACCTGAGCTAGAACGGCAGTTTCCAGGCTTAACCGGCGAAATAGGCCGTGACCGCAAAGAGCAGCAAACCATGTTGCATTCGCTAGCACAACAAACCCTAATGGCGTTAGCGGTGATTTATGCGCTCATCGCCGTAACGTTCCGCTCTTATACGCTGCCGCTGCTGTTTTTGTTAGCGGTGCCTATGGCCTGGTGCGGAGCCGTTTGGGCGCACAGCCTAGCCGGTCTACCGCTGTCCATGGAATCATTAATCGGCATGGTCGCCGCCAGCGGAGTCGTCGTTAACGACAGCATGGTGCTGTTAGATTATCTTAATGAACACGACCAAGACGCTAAACAAGACCCGGCAGCACTGATTGCAGCCGCTTGCACAGCAAGGTTTAGACCGATTTTTCTGGCCTTTTTAACCAACTTTGCCGGCTTCTTACCAACCCTACTAGAAACCAGTATCCAAGCCCAATTCCTAATACCGATGACCTTGTCGCTAGCATCAGGCTTATTATTTGGCATGATAGCTAGTTTAATGTTAGTGCCGGTTTGTTATGCGGTGTTGGGGGATTTAAGGCGATGACTTAGCAACTCTGGGGTTGTTATAGCTAGATTTTGTTAGCCAATTGATAGAGAGGATTTGGTAATGACTGATAAACTATTTGAGTGAGTGGTGTAATTTGCGCTATATAGCACAGCTAGTTTTTATTATGTGTAACATTTTCGGAGTGTGTAATGAGTAAAAAGCAAACGGAAGAGAAAATTGTTATCTGTGATTCACCTTCGAGAAGGCCATACGGCGCGAAATTAACACTTCTGCTTGAGGAAGGTACGAAGTTTCCAATTGAAGGGGATTGTGAACTCTTAGTGTCTTCAAACCATTTAATTCGAATAACTCCAGGGGCAGCCGATGAAAATCCAAATCAGCAAACGTGGAATATATATGTTGAAGGCTTTGCTACGGCCTGCGAGGCTGAACGAGCTGGTTTAAGGGCTGCGCTCGGATTTTTTTGGTCGGCAATACAAGGGCGGTATTCAATACGACTGAAATACCATACGCCATTGCCATGTATGGTATATGACAGGAACAAAGCTACAGGAATACGACTATCAAGTTCAGCAACATTAACTGTCGTTACAGGTATCGATAATATAATAAATCCTCTTAATCAAGTCCTTAAAAACGAAGGTAGCCTTGACCCAAGATTGTTGATTGCCATTGAGCTTTTTGCATCTGCAAGATTAGAAACTACCGAAAGAGCAAAAATTTGTTGGTCTCGTCTCATCCTTGGAACCGGTGGCTATTCAAGATATTATTGAAATAGATGGATTTTCAGTATTGATTAAAGAGTTCAAAAAACAGGTGTCGGATCTTATAATGGATGACTCGCTTCGATGCTCGCTAATAGGAAGAATTGATCAGTTAAAGAGAGAGTCAATAGCAAGAGCGATTCAAAAACTGGTTTCAAACTGTCTTCCAGGCGATATAGAATCACTAAAAATCATTAAGGACGCATATAATATTAGAAGCACAGTGCTTCATGATGGCTCGACAGATGCAGATTTAAGAGAAAAATCTAATCAGGTTGAGGAAGTAATCAGGAAGGTTTTTGAATCATTAATTTCACCCCATAGTTCCTAATTTCAGCCCGTAAGATCTATGAATGTAAGGTGGTTTCGCGCCAGCAAACCGCCATCGGTGTACAATACTGTTGACTTTAGCCAGTAGCACCCATTTTCTTAGCCCGCTTTTCTTTCCACTTATTAGGAACGCCTTTATTAACACGAGGTTTTGATGGCTTGGGCGTCTTCGGTCGGTAATAAACAACTCGTCGAATAGAATCAACTAACTCGAAGAAAAGAGTTAAGGCACGCCCGGAATTGATG
>NZ_LAJX01000238.1 GCF_000963695.1 Methylocucumis oryzae | reverse complement strand
CTGTAGGCTTGGCGGCAGCATCCCTGCTGCCGACACCTCAAGCCACAAGGACGTGGCGAATGCAGAAAACGCAGGGAGCAGTTTTCTGCCACTCTAAACAACCTGTCCCGTTTTAAGTTGGTAGCCCAAGTTTTCCAACAAGCTGCCTTGAGTTGATAGCAGCGAATAACAATAAACAACGAGTTCGAGGAACGCTTGACTAGAGAATTTTTCGATTTAAGAAACCAGTTGCTTAATGATGCCATGTTATGGCTTTGCATATCGGCTATCCCCAGTGTGGGATTGTCATTAATGAGAGTGGTTGAGTTGGGCTGGCTGCCTGTGATGTCGGCGCATGTGATGTCGATGGCGACACTTTGGCTAATCTGGTTGGTGCGCAAGCAATTATCGTATTATTTTCGGGCTGTCAGTTTATTGTCTATTATTTGGCTAGGCATTTATGCAGGCCTATTACAATTTGGCCCCACTGCGTTTAGTGGCTTACATTCAATCTTTTTTTCGATTATCGCTATCTTATTTTTGCCGCGCTCAGTTGCTTGGCCTTTAATAGTTTTTAATACCTTATGCTTGGTATTGGTCGGCTCATTATCAGGGTTAGGTTGGTTGGGCTTTGAGCTAGATTATCAAGCCTATTCACGCTCGCCATTGACGTGGGTACGAACGATTTGGACGTTTACTGCTTATGCGGTGATTTTGGCGCTGATTACTGCTCGTATGATAGATGGCGTTAAGAAAAGCGAGCAGTTTTGCGCAAGAATTAGCTGGACATAGGCAGAAGATTGCTGAGCACGTTCCTGGCGGTATTTATCAATTATTGCTGCGGCGTGACGGTAGCTATAGTTTTCCTTATGTGAGTGCTGGATTTTGTTCATTATTTAATCTTGAAGAACAGGCTTTAGCTAAAGATGGGTCGATTTTATTTGACGTGATTCATGAAGACGATAAGCCTATGGTAGCAAAAACCTATTTAAATACCGATAACTTAGCACTGCTCACCCGACAATCGTTTAGAATTTATCATAAAAATCAAACTGTTTTATGGTTAGAAACGTCAGCAACGCCTGAACGGCTTACGACGGGTGATGTGTTATGGCATGGCTTTGTGCAAGATATAACGGAGCTGCAGCTGGCTAAACAACAATTAACAGCGACATTGGAGAACACGCCGAATGTTGCAGTGCAATGGTATGACCGTTACGGCGTTGTGCGTTATTGGAATCATGCCTCCGAGTTGCTATATGGTTGGACCGCTGAAGAAGCGGTAGGTAGCCGTTTTAGCTTTTTATTTCATGCTAGCGAGTCGGCGCTACAATTTCCAGCACAACTTAAATATATCGAAGAAACCGGGCAGACGATTGCTGCGTTTGAATGTATTAAAAATGATAAACAGGCGAATAAACGCGTAGTGACCGAAACAATATTTGCGATTCCTGGCCGTGATGAGCCGATTTTTGTTTGTATCGATGTTGATATTTCTGCCCGCAAGCAAGCCGAAGAAAGCCTAAAACAAAGCGAAGACCAATTTCGTAGATTGTTTGAGTTATCGCCTATCGGTATTGCGCTCAATGATTTTATAAGTGGTCGATTTTTAGAGGTGAATCAGGCTTTACAAGAGGCTACCGGTTACTCGCGCGATGAAATATTAGCGATGAGTTACTGGCGTATGACACCGGCGGAGTATACCGAGCAAGAGCTGGCCCAGTTGCAATTATTAAAAGACCACGCGGTTTATGGGCCTTATGAAAAGGAATACATACGCAAAAACGGTAGCCGATTTCCGGTGTTGTTAAACGGATTTCGCCTAACTGCTGGCGGTAGACAAGTGATGTGGACGTTGGTGCAAGACATTAGTCGACATAAAGAGGCTGAAATTGGGTTGGAGACTGCTAGAGCGGAAGCCGAATCAGCTAATCGTGCCAAATCAGAGTTTTTAGCCAGTATGAGTCACGAACTAAGAACGCCGTTAAACGCCATTATTGGCTTTGGTCAGTTATTAGAACTCGGCGAGCTAGGCGGATTAAATGAGCAGCAACAAATAGCAGTAGGTCATATTATGGGTAGTGGCCGACATTTGTTGACGTTAATTAGTGAAATTTTAGATTTAGTGCGCATAGAAAGCGGTAAGATGGATCTCAACTTAGCGAATGTTGCGTTACAGCCGTTGATTAACGAAGTGGTCGCTTTATCAGAGCCGACGGCTATGGTGCGTGAAATTACTATTGTGCAATCGTGTCCCGCCGAATTATATGCGCTTGCCGATGCGTCTAGGGTAAAGCAAATATTGTTAAACTTAGTCAGCAATGCTGTTAAATATAACCGAACCAACGGCACAGTCAGTGTGACGGCTGTGTTGACTGACACATTTGTACGCATAACCGTTACCGATACCGGTGTGGGTTTAACCGAACAGCAACAACTTAGCTTATTCCAGCCGTTTCAGCGTTTAGGTGCTGAGCGCTCAACGGTAGAAGGTACGGGTATTGGTTTAGTGGTTTGTAAACGCTTAGTTGAAGCCTTGAATGGCCGCATGGGCTTTGCTAGTCGTTTTGGCATTGGCAGTCGGTTTTGGGTAGATTTGCCGGTGGCAACCACTAGCGCATCAGCGCCCAATCTAAGTTATGCGCCGCAAACTGACGCTGATGTTGTGCCCGGTCTTACTGGTAAGTTATTACTCATTGAAGATGGTGAGCTAAACGTAGTCATTATGCAGCATATTTTTAGTAAATTCCCCAATATCAAACTCAGCGTGGCAAGCACCGCTGAACAAGGCTTAAAGCTGATTAGTGAGAATGTACCTGATTTAGTCCTAATGGATATTAACTTACCCGGCATGAGCGGCGTTGAGGCATTAAAACGGCTAAAGGCTAATCCAAAAACAGCTGAGATTCCTGTTATCGCTGCGAGTGCTGTAGCCATGCCCGATGATGTCAGTGAAGGATTACGCGCGGGTTTTTCCGATTACCTAACTAAGCCTATTGATATGGCAGAATTAATTAGCGTTGTTAAGCACTATTTACCGATAAAGGCCTAGTTACGCAATGCAAAGCCCTTGGTTGGGTTATCTGATGCTGTGGGATAAGAAACAAGGCATAGCACTCGTAGCACGGTCAAAAAAATTTTTAGGTCGAGACGACGTCAGTAAGTCTTTGACCAACGCATTTGGAAAGTGTCGGCTTGGCGTAATCGCATAAAAAACGCTCGCGAATGTCAGTGATACAGTAATGCTCTACTAACAGGCCTTGACGTAATTCATCAAGCACTACCACCGGTGGCACTAAAGCTAAGTGTCCAGTTTCACGTGCCAACAAACGCAGCATGGCCATATCGTCTACTTCTGCAACCACTAAGGGTCTAACGTCAGCTTGCTCTAGCAAAAAATCGAAGGCACTTCGAATTTCGCTTTCGATGCTGGGCAACAACAACGGTCTGCCATTTAAATCTTCTGGAAACCGGAACGGCTGCTTAACATCGTTGGGTTTGCCGACCAAACTAACGGGTTGTTCGTCTAATAAATGACAATGCCAATTGGCTTGGGTATCGCGAGGTGCTGGCCGATTGGACAATACCAAATCAATGGTATGTCCGAGCATTTGTAGTAACAACTCACGCAAATTACCAGAATGTAACACTAACTCGACATCGCTACGTTGGACCCAAGAACGTACCAATTCAAGTTGGAAATTGCGCGACAACGTAGAGACAGCACCAATCCTCAGCAACTGGCGCTCGCCTGTAGCCCGCCCATGCATCAAGCTAATCAGTTCATCGCCTGCACGAAAAATGGTGTTGGCATAATCTAAGGCAATCCGACCGGCTTCAGTTAATTGCAAGCGTTTGCCTTCACGCTCGAATAACTTTTGTCCCAGCGAATCTTCGAGCTGACGTAACTGTATGCTGAGTGCGGATTGTGACACATGTAAGCGCTCAGCTGCGCGCGTCAAATTGCTTTCGTTTGCAATCATCCAGAAATAACGTAAGTGGTGAAAATTGAGGCTAGCCATTTATCATTAATAAAAGTGAACATTTCTATTAAATACATATATTGGACGAAAAAAGTGATCGATTGCTAGCATGACATCGCATTCATTATTGCTAAGGAGATTGTCATGAATACTACCCTCACCCTAAAGCAGACATTAACCCCATTTCATGGTGCTTATATTCTCGTAAATGGAGTCCTATTATGACTAATTGGATTGCATACGCAGCGCTTTCTGTGCCAACTCAGTTGTTTTGTGCGGGGCTAATTTCTTCAATATTGGTTCACGCAAAGACAAGAACGATTACTAGCGTTTGTAGTGTCCTGTCACTCGCAGCAGTAGTTAGTGCTTTAGTCTGTGCATCTGGCGTTTTTATTAATGGCAAATATCAAGACAGTGTCAGTAGTATCGACCTGTATATCGATAGATTATCCGTCATCATGCTATTACTCGTAGCTTTTATCGGTGCTATTGTTATTCGCTATTCTGGGAATTACCTGGAGGGTGATTCCGGTCAACGCAGATTTATGCAATGGTTGTCGTGGACAGTGGCGTCGGTGATGCTGCTGGTGATTACTGGACACTTTGTCGTCTTCGTAATCGCTTGGGTCTTTACTAGCTTAAGCCTACACCGCTTATTGCTGTTTTATCCAGAACGGCCCGGTGCCCATATCGCTGCACGTAAGAAATTCGTTATAAGCCGTTTGGGTGACATCGCATTAGTTTTAGCTGGCGTGTCGTTATATCAAGTTTTCGGGACTTTGGAATTCAGCGCGATATTTAACGCTAGCATCCCGCCTGCTAAAGAAGCAACACTAACCGCTGCCGCCTTTTTCCTCGTATTCGGTGCTGTCATGAAATCAGCGCAGTTTCCTTTTCATAGTTGGTTACCGGAAGTGATGGAAACGCCAACGCCAGTCTCAGCCTTAATGCATGCAGGCATTATTAACGCGGGTGGATTTTTGGTTATTCGTATGAGCCATGTGCTGGTTCAAGCCCCCGCTGCCTTGCACGTACTGGCAATTATTGGCACGGTTACCGCACTGTTCGGTTCATTGACTATGCTGACACAAACCAGTATCAAAAAATCGCTGGCATTTTCCACCATAGGTCAGATGGGATTTATGATATTACAGTGCGGCTTGGGTGCTTTTTCGTCAGCACTTCTGCATATCATTGCCCACGCTTTGTATAAAGCACATGCTTTTTTATCTAGTGGCAGCGTAGTCGATATTGCTCGCGCAGCTTGGGCGCCACCGGTACGCGACAACCGTCATCCTGGTGAATTGTTGTTGGCATTCTTTACGGCATTAGCCCTAACCCTCGGTGGGGGTTATCTGTTCGGGCTAAGTTTGGAGCAAGAGCCAGGTATTATGCTTTTAGGCACTATCTTGCAGATGGCGTTGACCTACTTATTGTGGGATGCGTTAGCTCATCAAGCAGGACTAGGAACCCTAATACGAGCCACGCTGATTGCAACAGGTATTACTGTGTTGTATTTCGCGCTTCAAATCAGCTTTCTTAAGTTACTGCATACCGAAATTGCTAGCGCTATGCCGGTAAACAGCCTGTTTGATGGCCTATTACTGAGTATTGTACTTGCCGGTTTTTTTTCGATTTTGATGTTACAAATTCAATATCCAGGCCCAGCAGCGGCCAGAATTTGGCAGGCAGCCTATGTTCATATCTACAACGGCTTTTACATCAGCATAATCGCTAATCGTTTGGTTAAAACGTATTGGCCGCCGGTACGCACTTTTGACCATTCAGGAGGAGCCCAACAATGAACTCAGCGTTATTGTCATTTAAATCCATAGCCGACCAGGCTAGCTTTGCAATCATCAGCGATACCATCGACAACGATGGCCTGCCGACGGTTGCGTTAACCGACGCTATTAAAAACGCCTGTGCACGCATCGCACCCTTATGGTCATTGCAACATTTTGTCGCGGTGAATCCGTTTATGGGGTTGAGTGAGCGTTTATTTATTGATACTTGTAAGTTGGCCAGTAACGTCGGCTATGGTCAGATGTTAATGCCTACAGAATTCTACGCCAACCACTATCATCAGGGTAGGATAACAACTACCGATATTGAGCACGCATTGGCTTTAACCGGCAGCAAGCTATCGTTGCAACAATGCCTGAGCCAACTCGGCGACGCTAAGCAAGAAGATTACACCAAGCCTTGGCCGACATTAGCGAACTACCTGGACTCGGTATATGGTCAGCAATGGACTACGTTTGTTACTGAAGAGATTTCAAAGTGGTGTTCAGCCTATTTCGACGAAGGTCAATCAGCTTGGCGTATGCGTGGCGTGCTCTACCGCTTTATTCAGCTTGGCGCCGGGCTGCAGAGTTTGACCATACGCCAGAACTGGCCGGTATTCATGGTTTCCAGCGTTGCATTAACACGCTACCGGAGCAACCTATCGCTGCTATTTCTCAGATACTTTCAGAAATGGGCATAGTTATTGATAACTTGGATAATTTTTGCTACAGGCAATTACTGACCGTTTCAGGCTGGAGCGCTTGGGTACGTCACAAAACTTGGCAAGGAAAACCTGAGCAAGCCGAAGAGGCCTTAATTGAATTACTGGCAATATGCTTGGCGTATGAGTATGCGTTACTCCTTACTATTGCCAAACCACAGGATTTTGAGGCTTGGCGGCAAGTCTGGCAGCAGCCATTGTCAATGGTCGAGATGTCCCCGCAATTAGAGGGTCGTTATATCATGCAATGGGCTTACGAATTATCGTTACAACATCGGCAGCTCAGTAAATTAATGGCGCCATTGCCTATAGGTGTTAGCGCTCAAAGCAACCGTAAAATAGTGCAAGCCGTATTTTGTATTGATGTTCGCTCCGAAGTTTACAGACGCGCATTGGAATCAACATCCAGCTATATTGAAACTTTAGGATTCGCAGGTTTTTTCGGTTTTCCCATCGAATATATCGCGATAGGCCACCAGCACGGTCAAGCACAATGTCCGGTTTTGATTCAGCCAAAATTTAAAATACGCGAAAGTGTTTTTAATGCAGCTATTGGCGATTTACATAAAATCTTGCACAAACGCTGGTTGCACAAGCGGCTGAATCGACTATGGAAGGGGTTTAAGAATTCTGCCGTATCGTGTTTTTCCTATGTCGAAATTTCAGGCTTAAGCTTTGCCTTTAAGCTATTCAGCGATAGCTTAGGTTTGACTCGAACGGTTACTAGGCCAAGCATTGCTGGGCTTGACAAGCGTGTTGTGCACCGGATAGGTCCCGTTATCCTACGTCAACGTGGTCGGTTGATTGCTAAAGGTCCACTGGTCGAAACAGGTATCGCACTCAATGAGCGAATTGAACTAGCTCACAAAGCATTGCAAGGGATGGGGCTTTCTGACGATTTTGCGCGCTTGGTATTGCTATGTGGACATGGTAGTACAACTGTCAACAATCCTTATGCGGCGGGCTTAGACTGCGGGGCCTGTGGTGGCCACAGTGGTGAAGTCAATGCCCGTGTGGCAGCTAGCGTACTCAACGATAAGGACGTAAGAGGCGGTTTAGCAACATTAGGCATTACCATTCCTCAAGAAACTTGGTTTATCGCTGGCCTACATGACACGACTACCGATCAAGTACGTCTGTTCGATTTAGACCAGGTGCCTGATGACTTCAGCAACGACTTAGCGCAGTTGCAATATTGGCTAGATACGGCTTCGCAACTGTCTCGTGAGGAACGGGCGCCAGATTTGCCGTCAAGTCAATACAATGCGGTCTTGCTACTCAAATCGATGGTTAAACGCAGCCGCGATTGGGCGCAAATTCGCCCAGAATGGGGCTTAGCAGGAAACAGCGCGTTTATCGCGGCGCCAAGACAACGTACAAGTCACGCTAACCTTGATGGTCGGGTCTTTCTACACAACTATGACTACCGGCAAGACGCTGATGGTGCAATTCTCAGCCTAATCATGACGGCACCAATGGTTGTCGCCAGTTGGATAAACTTGCAGTACTACGCATCGACCGTAGATAACCCGCGTTTCGGCAGTGGTAATAAGGTGTTGCATAACGTCGTAGGGACTTTAGGCATTTTCGAAGGTAATGGCGGCGATCTTCGTATGGGGCTGCCTTGGCAATCGCTGCATGATGGCAAAATGCTAAGACATGAACCCGTGCGCTTAACCGTCATTATTGAAGCTCCGACTTTAATGGTAGAAGCGGTTCTGGAGCATCATAGCGATATACGCCGGTTGTTTGATAACGATTGGCTGCACCTGATGTGTATAGAGCCTATACAAAACTGTTGCCTGCGCTATTGCGGCCCGCAACGTTGGTACCCTGTTTCATACAACATAGAGGAATGATGATATGAGCGTTCAACACGACGACAAGCTTGACTATATCCCGGCAACCAGTAATCACCTAGATTTACTGGAAGCTGAAGCAATATTTATTCTACGCGAAATTGCCGCAGAATGCCGCCATCCGGTGTTACTGTATTCTGGCGGTAAAGACTCTGCTGTGCTATTACATCTTGCCTATAAGGCATTTCACCCGGAACGCATCGGTTTTGCTCTATTGCATATCGACACAGGCCACAACTATGAGGAGGTGATAACCTACCGCGACCGAATGGCTGAGCGTTATGATTGCTGCTTGCATGTTCGTAGCGTCGAAGAGTCTATCCGCAAAGGAACCGTACGTTTGCGACATGCGCTGGAGTCGCGCAATATGCATCAATCAGTCACGTTGATGGAAGCGATTGCGGAATTCGGTTTCGACGCCTGTTTAGGTGGTGCTCGGCGCGACGAGGAGAAAGCGCGCGCCAAAGAGCGTATCGTCAGCGTCCGTGACGAATTTTGGCCAATGGGAACCGAAAAATCAGCGGCCTGAATTATGGTCATTGTACAACACTCGCACTGCGATTGGTGAACACTTACGCATTTTCCCGATGTCAAACTGGACTGAACTTGATGTCTGGCAATACATACAACGGGAAGAGATTCAGCTACCCGAACTTTATTTCGCCCATCTGCGCGAGGTCGTTCGCCGGGGAGACATTCTGATTCCTGTGACCTATCTAACGCCGGCAGCTGCTGGCGACACCATAGAAACGATTAGTTGCCGCTTTCGCACTGTCGGTGATATTTCCTGCACCGCACCCGTGGCATCTACAGCAAAGAATGTTGCTGACATCATCGCTGAAACAGCACAATGCTTGTTTACCGAACGGGGCGCGACCCGCCTCGATGACCGAGCGTCAGACGCAGCAATGGAACAACGTAAAAAAGAGGGGTATTTCTGATGAACGCACCAACCTACCAAGCACCACAAACTATAAAACATGACCCAGCGTTAGTAACCCAGCCATCGGGTTTGCTAAGATTTATTACTGCCGGTAGTGTTGACGACGGCAAAAGCACGTTAATTGGCCGTCTGCTTTACGACACCGGCAATGTAGCAGCTGATCAACTGGCATCGATTCAGGCGACCTCAAAAAAACGTGGGCTGGCGGCAATCGATTGGTCGTTACTCACCGATGGTCTTATCGCTGAGCGAGAACAAGGGATTACCATTGATGTGGCTTACCGTTATTTCGCAACTGCACGACGTAAATTCATTATTGGCGATGCGCCTGGTCATGAACAATACACCCGTAATATGGTTACTGCCGCATCGACCGCTGATTTGGCCATTCTGCTGGTCGATGCCCGCAAAGGTGTTGTTACCCAAACCCGTCGCCATGCCTATTTAGCGCATTTGCTGGGTATTCCTGAACTGGTGCTAGCAGTCAATAAAATGGATATGGTCGATTGGCAAGTCTCCGTGTATCAATCTATTGTTGATGAGTTCAAGATCTTCGTGAGTCAGTTGGGTCGTCACCATGTGCAGGCAATCCCTTTATCGGCGTTGGATGGTACGAACCTGGTAACACGCACAGATGCTATTGCCTGGTATGAAGGCCCTAGTTTATTGGAACATCTGGAATCTAGCCCAGCCAGACGTGATATAAATCATGCACCCACTCGGCTACCCGTACAACGCGTTGTGCGCGTAATGCTAGGCAACGCGGCCAACGGTGCAACTGACAGTGAATTTCGTGGTTACCAAGGCATGTTGGCGTCTGGCCAATTACAGTTAGGTGACGAAATCGCCGTTATGCCAATGGGTCAGCGAGCACGCATCACAGGATTAAGCGTCGCTGATCGGGCTATGCAAGAAGTGACTGCAGACCGTTCGGTCGTGGTATCGCTGGATAGAGACATCGACATTTCGCGTGGCGATATGTTGTGCGATGCTAACCGGCCTCCGCGTGCCGCCAAAACATTAATCGCTGATATTTGCTGGCTTGCGGAACAAACGCTAGAAATACAACGTAAATATTTAGTTAAGCATACGACCCGTACCGTCAATGCCTTATTCGATGAGCTAATTTATCGCATCGACATCAACACATTGGCACCCGAAGTTATACCAGCCAAAATAGCAATGAACGATATCATTAGGGTGAAATTGAAGCTACAGCAGCCATTGTTTATCGACACTTATACTAGCAATCGCACAACCGGTAGCTTTATTATTATTGATACAGTGACGTTAAATACTGTTGCAGCAGGCGTGATTGTTGCTTGAAATCTTATCAACAGAGCAGAATACACAACACTAAAATGTCGTTTTAGCCGCTAGCTGGTTAATAAAGTAAGAACTCAACGTGTCAACATTGGCCGACACGTTGAGATTTTTAACTATCAACGTGAAACGGGGCAGAGTGCAGCCAGATTTTTAACTGCGGCGTATGAAATTACTACGTTATCGCCGTATTGGCCTATAAAGGCTTAATATCAAACGCAATACAAATCCGTTCTTGGTCAGACTGAAACGGTAAGGTTCTATGAAAGAGCGATGAAGGGAATAGCACTAAATCGCCTACTTTTTGATCAACGATTTGGCACGGGAAATTGTCATGTAAGCGAGGGTAGTCATCGCCGTCTGTGCCGTATTCAAAACTACCTTCGTGGTTTTGGCATTTATCGGGTAATTGCAAATAGACACAACCGCTAATCCAACCTTCTTCATGTATGTGCGAGGTTAAATAACCCCCTTGTTTCATGCGTAAATACCACGAGCTGGCAAATTCCAATTGCTTGGGAAAGCGGCGAATTAATGCATCCTCGCTATCAGCAAAGTACTGTTGATAGGCTTTCACTTTGGCGCGAATCAGTGTTGCAAGCTGTTGAAACGAAGCTTCTGGACGCTGCAATAAATTGCCTGCGGATTGCATACCATAATACAAGCGGCCTTGTTTGCGCTCGGCAATGGCTAAATGTTTTACATCATTTAATAGCTGGGATAACAACGGATGAGAAGGGTCGGCTAATTCGTTGATAGTAGTATGTTGTACGAATGCCATAGGGTTTTGGCAATAGCGATAGGGGTTTGGCAGACCAAAATTAAGCGCATAATGCGTCGATAAACTGCCTAATAACACCGAGCTATGTTTGTTATTAGCAATCCATTCGTCTAAGCGTTGTTTAAATACCTCGAATTGCCGGGTTTTATACAAACATAACAATACGCGTTCTTCGGCATCGGCAAAGTCAGAGGCAGAAAAATACGGGATGGCATCTAAATAATGTCCAGCCAAACTATAGCTTTCGCCAATATTATAATTAGCACGCGCATGGTTAGCTTGAATGCGTAATGCTTCACGGTAACAGCGCAACGCTTCATCTAAGTTGGCTTGGTCACGGTAAATTTCGCCTAAATCGTTCCAAGCGTCAGCAAATTCTGGATTTAACTGTAGCGCACTTTGGAACGCTTCAATCGCCTCGGCATGTCGGCCTTGGTCATAAAGATTAGTGCCTAAATTAAAATAGCCTTGTGCATCTTGATAAAGGGCTAACGCTTTACGGTAGCATTGTTCTGCCGCGTGTAAATCCCCCAAGGTTTGTAACACCGCCCCCCAATTTGCCCAGGCTTGGAAGAAGTCAGGTTGTTGCGTGACGGCGTGTTGATAATGCTGAGCGGCTTGTTGCCAAAGCTGTTGCTGCTGTAATAACGCTCCTAAATTGAAGTGCGCGACGGTTAGGCTAGGTTTAAGCGCTAACGCTTTTCTATAGCTTGCGGTGGCAGCTTTAACATCGTTAAGCTCGGTAGCTATCGCGGCTAAATTAAAATGCAGCTCGGCAATCGCTGGATTAAGCGCCAACATTTTGCGAAAACACTGTGCCGCTTCTCTAAGCTTGCCTTGAGATTGCTGACATAAACCCAATAAATTCAGCAGCTCTAATGATTTAGGAAACTGAATTAATAAGGTTTGCGCGTGTTGTTCGGCGACTGTGAATTGACCATTTTGATATAAGCGCTGTAAAGAATTAAGGTCTGCAGGTTGCGGTTGTTTAATCGGGGACTTTTTCATCATAGCTGGAGTTCTTATGGCAAACGATATAGGCTTCGGTGTTAACGGGCTGAGCAAGCTTACTTCTCCTCGTTCCCACGCTTTGCGTGGGAATGCCTACCGGTCTTCGGTTCAGCATTGTTTTCCGTTCGTATCAAATGCAATAGCTTATCATGGGTATGCATTCCCACGCAGAGCGTGGGAACGAGAAAAGAGCGATGAAAAAACTTTTTACTGATGTTGTTTGGGGTAAACTGTAAAACGTTTGCTCGTAATGTAGCCATGCAGTGGTTTACTGGTTGTTATGTTTCAATCCACATTCGACCTCATCTGTCGAATGACAATACCATCGACAGGTAGAGGTCGGTGGCTTGCCTCGCCGTAAACGACGAGGTTACTTGAAAGGATAACGATGCTAACGCAT
>NZ_LAJX01000237.1 GCF_000963695.1 Methylocucumis oryzae | reverse complement strand
ACTCTTTTTTTTCGGCGCACTGGCATCGAACAACGGACGCCCTAAAATCAGCTTCTCAGGTTCAGCCGCACTCGCCGCTAAAAAACGAGTAATATCATCACGCTGATGCTGACCATCTGCATCTAGTTGAATCGCATGGGTAAAGCCTTGCGCTAACGCCAAACGGAATCCTGTGATTACCGCTGCACCTTTACCGCTATTTTCACGGTGTTCATGCAAAATAACCCAATCGCGCTCGGTATCAGCAAGCGTTCTTAATACAGCCGTACACAATTCAGAGCTGCCATCATTAATTAAAAAGCACGGCAGATTAAACTTTTTTAATATCGCTGAGCACGTGTGCAATGGCTTCATGATGGTTGTAAACCGGAATAATAAGACAAGGCTTCATGGCTCTACTCTATATAATAAACGTCCTGAGCTATGGGACTCGGTTGGCGTAGTAAAATTAAATAACAATTTACCGGTTTCAGGTTGCCATTGTAATTGCAACGTTAAGGCATCATCAGGGCGGATAATTTTTTTAAATTTAACCGCTTCTAAACATAAAAAGGGTTGCTTGAGAGCAAAAAATAATTTGCCATACTGCTCAACCCACGCCACCTGCGTGACACCGGGCAAAATAGGATAAGTAGGAAAATGCCCTTCAAAATACACTAAACTGGCTTGTATATGTAAATCCAGCTCTACACGGCTATCTTGTTGGTGACAATAAACTAAATAAGGTGAGACATGATGAGACAGCGATAATAACCCGTTAATCAACTCATGATTGATTTTACCGTGGGTCGTCAGCGGTAACTGATTCATAAACACCCATCGTCTTGGCAACACAATGGCTTCAAATAACGCTAGCAACGGTTGCTTAAGCTGTTTAATAAAAGCGAGTTTACCTAGACTGCGTAATTGCGCCAGGCCTTGTTCCGTTAAAACCGTCACCGCAGCAATGCAATCGCGCTTATCGCTCCGTAATAAACAATGCACTTCTGCTACCAGGTCAGACTGTAATAACGCCTGCTCCAACTCAGTTAATGACAAACGCTTTTCTTCTACTTTAACCACTCTATCAAGACGGCCTAACAAGCTAAAACGCCCATCACTGTGTAATTCAAGCCTATCATCTAATCGTAATGAGGTATCGCTAGGGAGATAAGGCGAGGTTAAACAGTGACGCTGTTCGCTAGACGCTACAAGCTTGATAGCAGGAAACGGCCGCCATAACACGTCTTGCACCGGCACCCGCCAAGCAATACCGCCGCTTTCAGAACTGCCGTATACTTCAACCAGTTTTTGTGTGCCTAAGTCATAAATGCGCTCAGCAACCTCAAGCGCCAACATACCACCCGAACTAAAAATCACACACAGATTGTTGATGCTTTTCCAAGGACTAAGCTCGTCTAAGCGCTTTAACTGCGCAGGACTCGCTATCCAATAAGACCTTTGATTTGCGTTGGCTAACAGCGCCTCTGGACTTGAATACATTCGGCTATGAAAACAACGCCCACTGGCTAAAGGCCATAATACGCGAAACAATAAACCATAAATATGCTGATGGCTGACCGTCGCTAACGCATGCGCGTCCGCTAATGACTCACCCCATTGCTGTTCTAACGCAAACACCTCATTATTAAGCTGCCAAAGCGCCTTATGAATGGCTTTTGCCTGCCCCGAAGAACCCGACGTAAACAACACTAATTCGGTGTACATTAAATCTAAGGGCGACAAGGCATACGCACTCATTCTGTCATCGTATTCTATTACTTCAACATCTTGTGCCTCAGGCCAATCACCGACTAACTGGCAACCTTGTTGTTGCAGCTTAACAGCCGTAGCGGCTTTATTATTAGCGGCTAACCATACGGTTTTGCCACTATGCCAACACGCATACAGCATTACAGCAAAAGGATAAGCTTGCTCATAATAAAGCGCATACGCTTTACCAGCGCGTTGCGACAAATAGCTTGCGGCTTTAGCGACATCACTGACAAACTCGGTATGCGTTAGCCATTGTCCCTGATGCCAAGCGACAATAGGCTCACTGTTTTCGGGCAGCGCGCAATGCGACAACGGCGTTATCATGGAATTAACGGACATGTTCTTGTGTTTTAATACGAACCCAATATTCTGCGCCCATTAATAACGCAGTGAGCACATAGGAAATAAAGCCATTATAGAGGCTCCACCAGAAGAAACTGCCCCAAAGCGCAGTGTATAACGCGATGAAGCTATTGATAGCCAAAAACACGCACCACACATAAGTCACTTTACGGGTATAACGAACGCCTTGTTCTGGCAAATTAGGATGTTGCAATCGAGCAATGCGCTCAATAATAGGCGGCGGGAAAATGAGACTTGCGGCAAACAGACCAAAAAAGCCAAAGTCAATTAAAACAGGATAAAAACGCAGACTCAGCTCAGTGTTTTGCCAAACCGCAAAAGCACAGTAGGCAATCGCTACTAACAACAACGACTTCTGCCAATGCACGCTATGCCCCAATAACACGAAGCGAAGCAATAATAATAGCAGTAACAATGCGGCAATTTGCCAAGGTGCAATAACGGTGATAGCCCAAAACACGGCAAAGGGATAAACAACCACTAATACCCCAATTGCATTATTCAACCAACGATTCATCAGGCGTTTGTTAGCTTAAATATGGCTTCGACCACATCAGCAATGGTTAACGAGTTTTTAAAATCATCGGCTCTAAGCTCACGTCCTATGGTATCTCTAAGCTTAACAATCATATCGACGGCGTCGATACTATCAAAATCTAAGTCTTCATAAAGCCGTGCGTCTAATGTAATTCGCTGCTCATCTAGTTCAAACATATCGGCCATAATGTGTTGAACCATCAGTAAAATTTCATCACGCGACATTATTGCGCACTCCGTTGCTGTTCGTCTTGAATAAAGCGCGTTAAATTAGCCACCGATGCAAAAATCAACTCGACATTATCTTTTTCTGCATCAATACGAACATCATATTTTTTTCTAATCGCCAAGCCCAACTCTAAGGCATCAATGGAATCCAAACCTAAACCACTATTAAACAAGGCTTCCTGGCTATTAATATCAGTTATACTCATTCCCTCTAAAGCGAGTGAATCAATGATGAGTTGTTTTATTTCATCTTCCATTACGCTCATGAAATTCTCTATACTGAGTAAAATACTCTTTTAAATAAGTGTTAAATCTGCGCACAGCGACGCTTTTAGGGGTAATTTCAACAAAATCCTTGAGTATTATATCGTCATTTACCCTCATAGACAGATGGAATTTTCTCTCAGGTATTTCAAACCACTTCTCAGCTTTGGTTAACGTACTGGGTACGCACTGCAAAATAACCGGCGTTACCTGTGTATTCGCTTGCAAAGCAATCGCAGCAGCCCCGCGATAAAATTTGTAGTCAACACCTGGCACCGTTCTCGTGCTTTCAGGAAAAATAATCATAATACCGCCTGCTCGTAAATACTCTACACACTGGACAATCATCGTCTCTGGGTCTTCATTGCTAATATAACCCGCATAAGCAATAGACCCACGCATACAAGGATTTTTGCATAACTGACTTTTAACAATACAACTGGCATAAGGAATTCTGCTGAGCAAGAACACAATATCAATTAACGTAGGATGATTCGCTAAAATCAGCTGCCCAGGCCGATTAAGCTTCTCCAGACCATTAATTTCATAAGTCATAATTCCCAGCTTACACATCATACTGATAAAAATAGCAAAGCTATGATGCACGCATTTCTGCGCTCGCTGTCGTTTAGCCTTAGCATCACCTGGTAATAGCCCTAAAATCGGAAAAACTAACACCCATAATAAAAAACCGCCTATGCCAAAAACACTAAAACTCCAACCTGTCGCTAGCAAACGCCAATAATAGTTAAATGACTTTTTTCATAATTTTTGCCATCTCCAGGTTTGTCTAGGCGTATTAATCTCTAATATAGACTCAGCCCCAGACATAAACTCGACAAACCGCGCAACATGTTGCGGTTGCTCGCTTTGGCAACCTAAAGATGCGGCTTTGGTTTTACTAAAGCACATCGCGCTTCCCTCACCGCTGCGACTAAGTCGTAACGCCACCGCACTACGTTGCGCACAGCCCATCAAAAACGGTTGTGTCGGGTAAAAGCTAGGCATAGGCTCGTCATAAAACACCACTAAGACTTCTTCAGCGCCTTCATGCAACAAACCTAATGCTTCAACAAAAGCCGGTGCAATGCCATCCGCCCCAGGACTTAACACTGTTATCTCAAACGTATTACCGAGCATCATAGAAAATAACCCAGCAATTGCATTATGCACCGATAAACTAAATGCCGTAGGCGAAATCTCGCCATCTCTGTCAAGCCTTGTTAACATCGCTAATGACGTTGTCAATTCACCGTAGGCTGAGCTAAACACCGCTGGACACTGGCTTAGATTGCCGCAGCCCGCTATAGCCGCAAAAACCGAGCTAGCCAATGGACTTAAGCGACGCTTTAAATGAAGCGGAATATTTTCAAGCGTTGGCGCTAGTGCTTCGCTAGATGGTGATGGCCAGACCGACCAAGCCTTGACTATGAATTGAAATGACATATTGACTATGAAGTAATGGGGGGATTATTTTGCTACAGTTTAACTAACGTGCATAGGTTTACTTCATATCCTCTAAACGTTTAAATTTTCGGTTTTTTGAGTAGGGTACGCTGCGCGTACCATGAAAAAAAATCGTAATAAAATCAATAAAAAGGTACGCGTAGC
>NZ_LAJX01000236.1 GCF_000963695.1 Methylocucumis oryzae | reverse complement strand
CGCGACTTCAGACAAAATGTCAGTCGTAGAGCCTGGAATAGGTTGGGCTAAAGCAAAAAAATCCGGTGTTTGGCTTTGGCAAAAATAAGGGTCTAAATGCAATTCTGGCAATACGACTAAATCAGCGCCTTGCGCTGCCGCCTCGTCAATAAGTGCTAAAGAGGTGTTGAAATTGCTTTCTCTATCCAGAGCACAAGCTTGCTGAACGGCGCTAACGGTAATAAGTGACTTCATATAAGGCAGTAGGTAAGGCAATGAAACAGCGAATAATGTTAACGTATTTGACGTACTATTTGTAGTCTACAAAACCGATATGACGGTAATAAGAATAGGGAGGCTGGATTTGATGGATGAATAACTGCGATTTCAAGCTAACTTTAACGTCATAAGCTATGATTTAGGCCAGTAAATCGCAGGCGATTTCTTTTCTAGTATTCGGCACAACAACACCAAACCAATGAGGTCAATATGGCACAACAGGGCACCGATAACGGCGAACAATTAAACGGCACCGCAGGCAACGATGAAATCAGTGGCTTAGGCGGTAACGATTTAATATTGGGTAATGAGGGTAACGATGAGTTAAGCGGCGATGACGGTAACGATGAGTTAAGAGGTGGTGATGGTAATGACACGCTAGAAGGCGGTAATGGTGGCGATAGACTGATCGGTGGTAATGGTAACGATGTTTTCGTGGTTAATTTAGAAACGGCTGCGGCGAGTAATGAGATTTCAGATTTTGCATTTGGCAGTGACCGTATTGATTTAACAAAACTGCGTATTGCCAATTTTGCCACTATACAAGCGTTAATCGGCAATATTGGCAGTACCGATAGTGGTTTTGGTATTTATCGTAACGATGTTTGGCTGTCAACGTTTGTGGTTAATGTGCGCCAAGATGAATGGTTAGCTTCAGATTTTATTTTTTCGACAGCGGTGAGTAATGACACCGTAGGTGGTAGCGCGCTAAAAGATTATTTGTTCGGTGGCTTGGGTAATGATGTTATTAATGGCGGCTTAGGCGATGACCGATTATTTGGCGAAGCGGTAATGATACGTTATACGGCAATACCTCAACGACACCGAATGCCGCCTCAGATGGCTTTGATGTGTTATACGGTGGAGACGGTAATGATAAGTTATTCGGTGGTAGTCAAGCCGATCAGTTGTTTGGTGGTGACGGTGATGATGTATTAAACGGCGGTGAAGATTCTGATTTTATGACCGGTGGTTTAGGTGCTGACACCTTTCTTATGACAGCGGGTACGACGTATCAAAGCGATAGCATTACCGATTTTGAGTTAAGCCAAGATAAATTAAATGTCGCGGGGTTAGGTATTGCCGAGTTTGATACGATAAAAGCGCTAAGCAGTGCATCGGTGAGTAGTAGTTTAGTGTTAATTGCTCATGTGAATGGTAAAGATTCGCTGATGTTTTTTAACAGCGTGTTACCCGGTAGCTTAACTGCCGCTAACCTTATTTTTTCAACAGTTAACAGCAACGATACTAAAACTGGCGATGATAATATTAACGACTTATTTGGCGGTTTAGGCGATGATAAATTATCCGGCGGCTTAGGCGCTGACCGCTTATTCGGTGAACAAGGCGATGATATGCTTTATGGCAATACCGCACTAAATGCTATCGGTAGCGATAGTGACGGTAAAGACTTGCTGTATGGTGGCTCAGGTAATGACCAGTTGTTCGGTGGCGGGAGCAATGATTCGTTATACGGTGGTAGCGGCAACGATACATTAACTGGCGGTACAGGCGGGGATTATTTAGACGGTGGTTTAGGTAATGATACAGTGAGCTATGTTAATTCCCCAGTAGCAGTAACGGTTAGATTGTTTAGTAATTCAGCAGCTGCGGGTGATGCAAGTAGCGATACCTTGAGCAACATCGACAATATCATGGGTAGTAAACAAGGCGGTGACCAACTTATCGGTAATGCTAGCGCTAATATTATAGATGGCTCTAGCGGTGCGGATTATTTAAATGGTCGTGAAGGTAACGATGTGTATTTCGTTGATAACAGTGGCGATATAGTGACTGACCGTGCGGGTATTGATACGGTTAATAGCAGTATTAGCTATCGCTTAACGGCTGGTTTAGAAAATTTAACATTATTAGGTAGCGGTAATCTTAGTGCCACAGGTAATGAACAAGCGAATACTATTACGGGAAATTCTGGCAATAACACGTTAACCGGTGGTTCAGGTGCCGATAAATTTGTGTTTAATAGTCTTAAGGGAACCGACACTATTACTGATTTCAATGCGGATGACAGTTTATTGTTCAGTCAGGCCGTACTTCAAATTGGTGATGGTGATACGCAATTAGAAGCCAGTGTCATTATCTCATCGGGAACAGGCGGTTTTTCAGCGAATGCTGAACTTGTCATCATGCAGCAAGACATTTCTGGCGCGATTGACGAAACTAAAGCAGCGAATATGATTGGTTCAGCGAATAGCGCTTACGACGCCGGTGATAGCGTATTATTTGCTGTTGATAATGGTGATGTCACCGCCTTGTTAGTGTTCACTGCAGCCGATGCTAATGCTAGCGTTAGTGCGCAAGAGCTAAATCTTATTGGCATTATTGACAATAACTCGTCAACACAGTTATCTGATTATGGATTAATCGCTTAGGCTACCCACTTAAGCCGGGACAGGGCATTCAGAGCGCATAACGCCAGGGATGGCGTATAGTAGGCAGAAAACCGCTCCTGCGTTTTCTGCATTCACCACATCCCTGTGGCTTAGCAACGTAGGAGCAGTTGCCGAGGATGCCGTAAATACATCCCTGTAGGCT
>NZ_LAJX01000235.1 GCF_000963695.1 Methylocucumis oryzae | reverse complement strand
CTTCGAGTTAGTTGATTCTATTCGACGAGTTGTTTATTACCGACCGAAGACGCCCAAGCCATCAAAACCTCGTGTTAATAAAGGCGTTCCTAATAAGTGGAAAGAAAAGCGGGCTAAGAAAATGGGTGCTACTGGCTAAAGTCAACAGTATTGCCTGCAAGCCTGGGCAAACATTGCCAGCCACGCCAATCGGCGTTTTTTCGGTGTACCTCGACACCACACCCGACGACGACCTAGAACCCGCAGCCGCCGAAACCGCCCGCGAAGTCGCTACCTTATTGCTGGGTTTGCCTTGGGAATTGCTGCACGACGGCGACAGTTTCTTGTTCCAAGGCGCAAAACCCACGCGAGTGCGCCGTCGCTTGCCTAGCATCAAAGTGCTGGACGTGCCTGTCGTCGCTCCACCTATCCGCATTTTGCTGATAACCGCCCGCCCGGAAGACGCATCCTGCGGCTACATTAATCACCGCGCCAGTGCTTTGCCGTTGGTAGAAGCGATGGAGCAACTCGGCGGCTTGGTGAAATTGCGCTTGCTCAATCCGCCGACCTTGCCTGCCTTAAGCGCGGAGCTTGACCGCGCCCGCGACCTGCGCCAGCCTTACCATGTCGTCCATTTCGACGGTCATGGCGTGTTTGACCGCCAATGCGGCTTAGGCGGCTTGTGTTTTGAGCATCCGCAAGACGTGGGCAAGCTGGACAATCGCCGCCACCAAACCATTTACACCAACCAACTAGGGCCGCTGCTCAACCAACACCGTATCCCGCTGGTGTTTCTGGAAGCCTGCCAAACCGCGCAAGCCGAACAAGCCTCGGAATCGGTTGCCTCGGAATTGTTGAAAGTCGGCGTGGCTTCCGTCGTCGCGATGAGCCACAGCGTGTTAGTCGAAACCGCCCGGCGCTTTGTGCAAGCCTTTTACCAAGCCTTGGCAAACAGCAAACGCGTCGGCGATGCCATGTTGGCCGGGCAACGTTCCCTTAAAGACGACAGCTTTCGCGGTTCAATTTTTGGTGGTGGCGAACTGCACTTGCACGACTGGTTTGTCCCCGTATTGTTTCAAGAAAAAGCCGACCCGCAATTATTCCGCGCCATTCCCAGCCCGCAAACCCAAGCCGATGTGAAACCGCGCTGAGCAACCGTATGGGTGTATTGCCGCCCGCACCGGAAACTGGCTTCATAGGCCGCAGCCGCGACTTGCTGGCCTTGGAACGCCTGCTGTGTGGAGCTGGCACAAGTCCGCGCTATGCCGTCATCCGTGGCCAAGGCGGCGAAGGCAAAACCGCGTTGGCAGTGGAGTTTGCCCGCTGGTTGGTGCGCTCGCAGCAAATCCAGCGCGTGGCTTTTGTGTCGGTGGAAAGCAACGGCAATGCTGCCGCCGTGCTGTTCGCGCTGTGCCAACAACTGCTGGTCAACGACAGCGCCACGCTCACTGATGCCAATAAAGCCCTGCAAGCCTTGGAACGGGCTTTGAAAGAACAGACCACGTTGCTGGTCATCGACAACATGGAAAGCGTGTTGCTGCCGCCGTACCTTGCCGTCAGCACGCCCGACGCTTTAACCGAAGACGCGGCGCGGGAACTGCAAGCTATCCTCAATCTGTGCGCCAAGCTCAACGCCATCGCCGACACTCGTTTGCTGTTCACCAGCCGCGAAGCCTTGCCCTCGCCTTTCGCCCATGCTAAACACCTGCGCGAACTGAAGCACTTGGCCTTAAGCGATGCCGTCGAATTGGTGGAAAAAAGTCTTAGGCAATATTGAAACCGGCGCCGCCGCTCGCCGCAGCCAACTGGCGGACATTGAAGACTTGGTCAAAGCCGTCAACTGCCACGCCCGCAGCCTGGCCTTGCTGGCAGAACCGATACGCCAACGCGGCATCAGCGCCACCCGCTTGGCCTTGGTGGAGTTAATAGCCGATATGGAAAGACGCTTCCCCGGCAACCGCGAGCAATCTTTATACGCCAGCGTGGAGCTGTCCTTGCGCCGCTTGTCTCCGGAGAATCAAGAGCGGGTAAAAGCTTTGGCGGTGTTTCATGGTGGGGTGAATTTGGCTGTGTTGCAAGTGATGATGGAATGGGAACAGGAAGATGTAGATGACATCGCGCGGGAACTCATCAGCACGGGCTTGGCAACCGAAAATCCTTATCTCCATATCAGCTTAGACCCTGCGCTTTGCCCTTATTTGCGTGAGCAATTGACAGCGGCAGGCCTGGGCAATGATGGACAAACACCCGCTCTGCCGCAGACTTTTGATGAAATACAAACCCGCTGGGCAGCGGCAATGCGCGACTATGTAGATTTCCTTGTCCAACAGCGCAAACAAAAACCCGAAATCGCCGCCACGCTGACCTTGCTGGAACTCGCCAATCTGTTCGCGGTACTGGAATACAGCCAGCAAGCGGGCGACGCTGCCGCCACCATAGCCCTTACCACCGACCTTTACAGCTTGTTACAAAACTTGGGCAAACCGCGCTTGTTGGTAAAAGTCGGGCAAATGCGCGATGCCGCCGCCGAACGCTTGGGCGCAAGCTGGAGCCATGCCCAGTTTGAAGCACAACGCACTCGCACCGAGCAATTGCTGGCAGACGGGCAATATCCTGCCGCCTATAACGCTGCAACAGCCTTGTTGCAGCAAGCGCGGGCAATGGGAATGCAGGCTTATGACGGTGCTGATTATGATTTAGCGATGGCTTGCATGATTATGGCGGAAGTATTTTATCGATCAGGCAACGCCGCCCCCGCCTTGCCGCTCTTGATAGAAGCCCGGCAGGGTTTTGCCGCGATTGCCACAGCACAGGACAGCAAAGCGGCGGCAAGGATGGCTGCCAAATGTCTCAGCGAACAAGGTCATTGCCTAAGCGATTTAGGCCGCTTGGATGAGGCGGCTGCGGCTTACGAAGAAAGGATACGACTAGGCGAGCAACAAGGAGATGAACGCGGTGTTGCGGTAGGCAAATTCCAGCTAGGCACAGTTTATCTGTATCAACGCCTTTACCCACAAGCCTTGGCTGCTTATGAACAAGCCCGCGATCAGTTTGCCCAACTGCAAGAATTAAGCATGGTAGCCACGGCATGGCATCAAATCGGCATTGCCTATCAGGAAGCAGGCCAGCCGGAAGCGGCGGAAGCGGCTTATCAGGAATCCTACCGTCTTGAGGTGCAATTGCACGATACCACCGGACAAGCCGATACCTTAGGCCAACTGGGCAACTTGTATGACGCTGCCCTCAACCGCCCAGAACAAGCCGCCCAGTTTTACAGACAAGCGGCGAACATCTGCCAACAACTCGACGATAAGGCGGGCGAAGGCCGTCAGATGAACAACCTCGCCGAGACCTTACGCAAACTTCGCCATTATGAACAAGCCCGCGCCGCCATCCAACGAGCTATCACCTGCAAAACCGAGTTCAGTCATGCCACCACACCGTGGACTGCTTGGGCCATCCTCGCCAACATAGAAACCGACTGCGGAAATGAGGCAGCCGCCAGCAACGCCAAACAGCAAGCCATAGCCGCTTATCTGGCCTATAGACGCGACGGAGGCGAAAACCACGATACCGAAGGCCGCATCGCCCATGCCGTCCGCCAAACCTTAAGCGCCGACGGCACAACCGCAGCCATTGTCTTGCTGCAAGACTATCTGGCTAATTCCGATTTGCCCAACCATGCCCGCACCTACCTAAACGCCCTCATCGCCGTCTTAAGCGGCAACCCCGACCCCAACCTCGCCGCTGCCAACGATTTGGATTACGGCATGGCTGCCGAAATTTTGCTGCTCATCGAAGCGCAAAGGTAAGCATTCCCGCGCTAACAAAAAAGTTGGTTTTAAACCCCATCATGCTGATAAAACAACTGCCCGACACGTTGGATATGGTCCTGTAAATCGGGATTATCAATCTGTGTGTAAAGCGATAAATCCACTGTATAAGGCAACAGCAAATCGTCGATGTCTGTTTCAATCCGGTTTAGTAAAGTGTAGGTTAATGTGTCGCCCAATAAGGTCAGCAATATCAGAACCGGGGCGATAAGTGCCTTTTGCCCTAGAACCATACAAGATAGCTTTTTTAATCTGTGGATACTGGGCAAACACATCTGAAATAGCGCTAATAGTGCGTTGTTTTAACCCAAATCGCTCACGGGTTAGGGTTGCGTTAGTCGATGTCATCCGGCAAATCCCGCAAGGTGTCGCGCAAAGCGACAAATAAACTGAAAAAGCGTTGTTTAATGTTATTAGCAATGGCGTCTGCCGTTTCCTGATTATACGTGTGGCTGGTACGGTTCCTATCTCGAATCATGTCCATCCAACTATCGCCATCCTTCAGCAAATCCAGCTTGAATGCCGCACGGGTCGCATCTTTTGAACCGTGGATATTTTGATGCCCTTTTTCCAACAAATAATCACGCAAGACATTCCAGGCCAGCTCATGCGTATATTCAAATGCTTGGATTAAACCTTGCTCTTCCAACTCGTTAAGTTCGCCTTTGTCGATAAATTTGGTCAATTGCGCGAGTGCTTTTTGGTAATTGGCAAAGCGTTGTTTCCAGCGGAGGTCTTGGGTCATAGGCTATGCAAACTCTCTAAAAATTATTGAAAATTTGTACATGAAATGGAGTATCTTACAAGTCAAAAGGCATTAAGTTGCCCTTTTTTCGGTATCTTGTACTGCCGTAGGGTGTGCTGCGCGCACCTTTCAACATCATTAAAAATCAATGAAAAATTAAAAAGGTGCGCACAGCGCACCCTACCCAAAAACTTAACCGTTTGAAGTATACTTTAAAATGGTTAAGTTTTTGGTTTTTACAGATCACTGATCTGGCCTAGGCCCGATTTCAAAAAACGAAAATTTGAACGTTTACGATAGCCGATAATATGCGTTATTCGTAGCAATCATCACCTACTGCCCACGCCAAAAAAACTTATCTAAATCCTGTTTAGTTAACGCCACCCAAGTGGGTCTGCCGTGGTTGCACTGCCCGGCGCGTTCGGTTTGCTCCATTGCGCGTAATAACTCATTCATCTCATCCCGGCTTAAACGACGACCAGAACGCACCGCGCTATGGCAAGCCGAGCTGGCTAAACGTTCTAGCAACACGTCTTGCACTCGATTACTTACCCCAACCGCTAACCAATCTGCTAACACATCGCGGATTAACATTTCTACATCAAAGTCTCTTAATAACGCCGGTATGGCTCTTAACACCACCGTATCAGGCCCCATGCGGGTTAGCTCAAAACCTAATTGGGTTAACAAGGTATGCTCAGTCTCGACTAAATCCGCTTCTGGCTCAGTCACGGTCATTTTAATCGGCAATAACAACGGCTGCATGACCACCGCGCCATGTTGTTGTTTGAAATTTTCATATAACACTCGCTCATGGGCGGCATGAGCATCGACTAATACCACACCTTGTTCGGTTTCGGCCAAAATATAGGTGTTATGTAAATGCGCAATTGCAAAACCTAATGTCGGTGTCTCTGAAGTGGTCACCCGAGGTTCTTCTGGCTCGCTTATCGCCGGACGCTGTAGCTGTGCATAACGACTGACTTGCTCGCCGACGAAACTCGGTAGTTTAGTTTGTTCGGGTTTTGCATAACTAGGGCGATGAGCGCTGTAATTCGGCTCAGAATGAGACGCTTTATATGAAGAGCTAGCGCTAGGTAAAGAACGTGATTCGGCAGGCACGGCCAGCGTATCGAAAGCGTGTGTAGGCAATAACTCCACTACCGATTTACCAGGCCGAACATCGGCTAGGGTTTTATGTATCGCGGAGAATAGAAAATCATGCACTAAGCGCCCTTCCCTAAATCTGACTTCTAATTTGGTCGGATGCGCATTGACATCGACTAAGGCAGGGTCAACCGATAAATACAAGACAAAAACGGGATGTCGGCTTAGATGCAGCACATCTTGATAGGCTTGCTTAATCGCATGAGCGACTAATTTATCTTTTACCAAGCGATTATTGACGTAAAAAAACTGCATGTCTTGTTGGCTACGCGAAAACGCAGGCAAACCTATCCAACCGGTTAATTGCATCTCTGATGCGGCACTATTACAGGCCACGGCATTAGCGATGAAATCAGCGCTAAGTACATGCGCTAGCCGCTGCTGCTGAGTTTTTACATCTAACGCCGGTTTAAGTTTAAGCAGCTCTTTTTGGTTATGGGTTAAAGTTAAACCCACATCAAACCGGCTTAACGCCATGCGTTTTATCAAGGTTTCGATATGACCAAATTCGGTTTTATCAGATTTTAAGAATTTACGCCTAGCCGGAGTATTAAAAAACAAATCTTGCACGGCAACGGTTGTGCCGGGAGGGTGTGGGTCTGGTTGCGGTTCAGTATCGACTTCGCGACCATCGGCGACGATTTTCCATGCACAATCCGCATCGTGCTTCCTTGAGATTAAACTAACTCGCGCTACTGAACTAATACTTGCCAATGCCTCACCGCGAAAGCCCATGCTGGCTACATGCTCTAAATCGTCTAAGCTTGCGATTTTACTGGTGGCATGACGCGCTAACGCCAGTTTCAAATCCTCTTTATCAATCCCACTACCATTATCGCGAATTTTGATTAGCCTAAGTCCACCTTGTTCTATATCGACTTGAATCTGATCTGCCCCGGCATCGAAGGCATTTTCAAGTAATTCTTTGACTACCGATGCCGGTCTCTCTACGACCTCACCGGCGGCAATTTGATTAATAAGTTGAGAAGATAACGGTTGAATACGCATAAAAAAAAGACCGGCTGAAACAGCCGGTCATTATGGCAAGCCTTGATAAGACTGCTAGAGGTTTTAGTAAACAATTAAAGCTCGCCGCTTTCAAGCTGCTCTAAATAAAAGAATTCTGGCGCTTCAACACCGGCTTGCTGCCTAATCGCCACCAATTCAGGCGATTCAAAAAACGCTCTGGCATTAGCCAAAGAACACCATTCCGAGAAATGGACAATCTTATTGGCGTCAGTATCGAACTTAAGCACTTGGTAGCGTTGCTCACCGGCATTTTTTTCTTAAACTTGCGGCTTCATCAAAGATTTTTTTCCACGCGTGATAATCTTTAACTGCGTGGATGATTAGTACATGTGCCATAAGTGTTTCCTTATGAAAAGTTATTTTAATTGGCTACCCGCTTAAGACGGGACAGCTAAAACGGTAACAGCGTCATCTCGGCTCGGCAACTGCTCCTGCGTTGCTAAGCCACATGGATGTATTTGAAGCTTTGCCATCCATGGCGCCTGGATTCCGGCAATCCCTGCCGGAATGACGGTTTAGCCCTATGGACTAAAATTAAAAGTGTCGCATCTTGAGTGAGTTGCATTTTAATTGAAAACTTAAGACTTAGCCGCATGACTCGCTGCACATGATTTCATCTAAGCTTTTTATTCAGCCTGTCACTATTGATAATTGCTTAAAAATTCACAAACACCGAGCCCATGACTAAATGCCGCATAGTGCTATTTTCATGGTGCGAATCGTCTACATACTGATTCATATAACCTAATTCAGCGCGGACACTTTTATTAAAACGTCCAGCCTAATCCAGCAAAAGCGCGGTTTTGGTCAAAACCAGAATCACCACCATACTTCGTGGTATTTAACCGGATAAAAACTCATC
>NZ_LAJX01000234.1 GCF_000963695.1 Methylocucumis oryzae | reverse complement strand
AAACGCGCGAATAGCCCATTATGGCCAGAGCCTATAGCTCAAATTAAAGGCCGGATATACGTGTGCAGTCGTACCCCTATCCAGAAGTCAGAAATGCTTGCAAAACGGGAGGAGTCCATATACGGATTCGCCGATAGGCAATCCGCCATTTCGGAGGTACACCGATGGCGGTTTTCTATCGCGAAACTGCCCCACGCGCTGTCATTGTTGCGGGTTTTAGTGTTTGATACGTCTTATGTAGTGTTAGATGTTTTTAATCGTTTAAGGTGTTTTGAACAATGCGTTTTATTGTGTTGGGTTGAGGAGGGATTTTGGATATTCAGTTAACAAACAAAATACGGCGTAATGCCTGGTGGTTACTGTGCCTTATGGTTTTTTTTTAGTATTGCTTTTTTTCAATGCCAAAACAGTTTGGCGGACACTAATCTCGCACCTGTTTTTGAGTTGAGACATACACTGGGTGGTGGTAGTGTCCTTACTTCCATCATCAAAATATATCCCGACGGAAAAATCCATTTTCACCGTAACGCAGTTGAGTTGAGCCGCCGTCATCCAGCAGCAAATGCCGTGGACAGCTACGCTCAACTGACACCCGAACAACTGAATGAACTGGTAAACGTATTTTTGTCGCTGCCATTCGAATTATCAAAAAAACTTGAGCAGGTAAAAGAAGGTGTGAACATACCTGGACATTCATTTATTGCGTACAAAGACAAATACATCAATATTACGATTGAAGATTCTATTTTTTCAGCTTTTTTGGAAAACCGAATGGGCAAATATATTAATCTAAAGCAATTACTTTGCGCTGAAGTCGCGAATGATAATTGTGGTACTAATGTGTTTAAAATACCGGAAGACTTACAAGGCCTTAAAAATTACATGGAACAATGACATTCATTTTAAATTTACGATAACAGGAGCAAAAAATGACAACTGTAACTGATGAGCAAAAAGGCCAACTTATTAAAAGCAGTTGGTTTTATCAAAGTGGAACACAAGCGTTAACACTTACCTATAGTTTTGGCGACATGCTAATACCATATTGGAAAAATTTTGACTATGGAGTGCATGGTGTATCAAAAGGCACGTTTCATATTTTAACACCCGAACAACGTGATGCTTTCGCAAATGCCGTAAAGACTTGGGAGAGTGTTGCCAATATACATTTGAATCCGGGGATGCCATACACTGTGGATGCTGGATTAATTACACTCGGCTTTGGCGACATTGTGGTGGTAGGTGGGGAGTTATTTGATCCAAAGTACCCCAAGTCAATTCTTTTGGGCTCTACCATATCCCCAACAGGTACTCGTTCTGCTGATTCTGCCGGAGACATAGTTTTCGGAAACACAGGGGAGGCCGACAAACTTAATAAGCTCATTAATCCCGGGGAGGAAGGTTTTTTTACCTTTGTCCATGAGCTTGGTCATGCGTTAGGTTTAAGCCATCCTTTACATGGTAATGAATACGGCCTAAATCAAATGCTTACTGTTATGTCATACAACGAAATGGACGGAAAGACAGGGAATGAACACGATCCTCATAAAATCACTTTGGCGGGTGGCCATTGGCTTCCCTCCAAACCCATGCTCTACGACATCTTAGCTATTCAAACCTTATACGGTGTCAATTCAGAAACTAATGCAGAAAGTGGTAGTGTATATCAATTTTTAACCGGCGCAGACGCCGTTCAAGCCATTTGGGATGCGGGCGGTGAAGGCGATGTTATAGATGCTTCGAATCAATTAGATCAAAATGTAGCTGTTACGATAGATCTTACACCTGGAAACTTCAGCTTTGTTGGTAAAAGCGAGTACCTTAGCCAACAACTCATTGCTATTGCTTATCAAGTGACTGGACAGGAAAACAACTGGATAGAAAACGCGATAGGCGGCAGCGGCAACGACAAGTTGATAGGCAATGATGCAGAAAATGAATTGACCGGCAATGACGGTGAAGATGCATTATTTGGCGGTAAAGGCAATGACGAGCTTAATGGCGGTGATGGTAATGATTACTTAGATGGTGGCGAAGGCGATGATACCTTAATCGGGGGCGCAGGTATTGATGTTTATATTATCGAAGGTAATGACACCATAAAGGATGACGGTGAAAATTATATTTTTTACCAAGGAAAACTCATTAGCGGGGTATTTAAAAGCGACAGCAAAGGTGGCTCAACGTTTAAATCCGATGATGGCAGAACTTTAAGCTTCCATTCTCCAGGTGTGCTAACACTGAGTGGCGGTGACACCATAACGTTCCAAAACCAAACCAGCAAAGAAGATTTTGACGGCAACGATTTCGGCCTCCATTTGAGCGAAAAAGCGACACACATCTTCCACGGAGACCAACATCCCCCGATAATAGGTGACCATTTTGAGATTGGGTTTAATTGGAATGACGATGGTTCGTTACGAGATGGCGTAGCGGAAGCTAATTTTAACGACGTGATTTACGGCAATAATCAAGACGAAAAAGGCATCGGCGACCCCGGCGACGATGAAATCAAAGGCTTTGGTGGTAACGACGCGCTCAGTGGTGGTGAGGGCGATGACGATATTGATGGCGGAGACGGCGATGATTTAATTGGCGGCGGCGACGGCGAAGATGTGATTCACGGTGGCGCTGGCAATGATGTGATCTTAGGTGCAGCCGACTTATCGGCACCATGGCGAATTAAACCGGAAGAGGACTGGTCGGATTTTTGGGAATTACAAGAGGGTGAAAGTGTTTGGATAAAAGGCAGTACGTGGGTGGTGAGTTACGATGATGCCAAAAAAATCTATACTGTTCATGCGGTACGCCCTTATCGCAAAAAAACGATGGCGATGCCCTGTATGCGGAGGCAGGCGATGATTATGTGGTGGCTGGCTTTGGTGATGATTTTATTGATGGCGGTGCGGGTGAAGATCAACTTACTGGTCACGGTGGTAATGATATTATCGAAGCGGGAGACGATGACGATAAGGTCGATGGTGATGGCACCTTAAGGTCGGATGAGCTGTTTTATAACTATGTCGCGGTCGACCATCATGGTAATGATTATATCGATGGTGGTGACGGTGATGATCAGCTACTGGGCAAAGGCCGAGATGATGTGTTAATGGGTGGCATCGGCGATGACAAATTATGGGGCGACGACGCGATGAAAACCGATGAGGAAAGCGCAGCCGACCCGGATAATCCTGAATTACCCGAAACAGCCCACGGTGATGACTACTTAGATGGCGGCGAAGGCGATGATGAGCTGACCGGCGGCGGTCAAAACGATCAACTCTATGGCGGTGACGGTGACGACAACTTATGGGGTGATGATGATCCAGAAAAGTTTGATGTGGAATTTAGTGGTCAGGATTATATAGATGGCGGCGCGGGTAACGATGAATTAACGGGTTGTGGTGCTGATGACGTGTTAATCGGTGGTGACGGCGATGATTTGCTTTGGGGCGATGACACCGTGGATCGCTTAGAGTCAGACTATCACGGTAATGATTATCTGGATGGCGGCGATGGTAATGATTCATTAGCCGGTGCTGGCGGAGCCGATATATTATTAGGTGGCGACGGCAAAGACGTGCTGATTGGCGATGAAGACAGTTTACCTATTGAGGCTCAAAGCGATGATTATTTAGACGGCGGTAATGGTAATGACCATTTAACCGGTAACGGTGGTCATGATCAACTGCTAGGCGGCAGCGGTAACGATGAGCTTTCAGGAGGCGATGGCAATGACACCTTAGAAGGTGGCGACGGTAATGATTCTCTGTTTGAGCTAATGGGCAATAATCTGCTGTACGGTGATGCGGGTAACGATCAGCTGATGGGTGGCATTAGTTACGATATGTTAAGTGGTGGCGCTGACAATGATGCGCTGTGGGGTGGTTCAAGTAGCGATAACTTAAGCGGTGACAGCGGCGATGACACCTTAAATGGTGGCGATTACGGTGATTATTTAGACGGCGGTGATGGCAATGATAGGTTATTTGGCGATGATGCTGGTGTAGGTGAAAGTGGTGCGCCAGGTAGCGATACCTTGTTAGGCGGTATCGGTAACGACACAATGGCTGGCGGCGACTACGAAGACAGCTTATACGGTGGTGACGGCAATGATTTATTAAGTGGCGATGGTGGCACTGATTGGCTTGAAGGCGGCGAAGGTAATGATGAGTTACAAGGCGGCGGTGAGGCTGATTACCTGGATGGCGGCAACGGTGATGATACGCTGTTTGGTGAGGCAGGTAATGACACGTTAAGCGCGGGCTTAGGTTTTGATTCGTTAGTGGGCGGCGATGGCGATGACCAAATAGAAGGTCATGAGGGTAATGATACGTTATTTGGTGAGGCCGGTAATGATCAACTGATTGATACAATGGGGGATAACCAACTTCAAGGTGGCGAGGGGCATGATTATTTACTCACCGATACTGGCAATGATTTGTTAATAGGCGGTTTAGGTGATGATGTTTTAAGCAGTGGTTTAGGTAACGATGAATTACAAGGTGGTGACGGTAACGACCAATTAGCTAGTGGTGACGGCGATGACACGTTATTTGGTGAGGCCGGTGACGATATTTTAAGCAGTGGCTTGGGTGATGATTTGTTAATTGCCAGTGACGGTAACGACCAATTGGATAGCGGTGACGGCGATGACACATTATCTGGTGAGGCGGGTGACGATGTTTTAAGCAGTGGTCTAGGCAACGATGAATTACAAGGTGGTGACGGTAACGACCAATTAGCTAGTGGTGACGGCGATGACACGTTATTTGGTGAGGCCGGTGACGATATTTTAAGCAGTGGCTTGGGTGATGATTTGTTAATTGCCAGTGACG
>NZ_LAJX01000233.1 GCF_000963695.1 Methylocucumis oryzae | reverse complement strand
TCAACACAGCTAATTGCGCCGCAATCATTACAGCACCGCGCGGCAAGCATAGCGCGACTACGCTACCCGGTTTTAAACCTAAACCAGCCAACTCATCCGCTATTGTTAAACTCCAATCAACCAACTCGGCATAGCTAATAACCTCATCGTTGACGTGTACGGCTATGTTGCCTGGGGTTTGCTGAGCTTGGCTGAAAATCGCTGGGACTATTAACGTTACGTCACCAGGATTAAACGGCATAGCGGGTTGAATAGGCTTATAGTCTAGCCCTAACGCTTGTTCTGGATGTGTCACCAGTTTTAGCAAAATCTGTAGCCAGGTGTCGGCGATTTGCTGTATTTGCTCGGCACTAAAGCAGGATTTGGCATAACTGAAATCGACCGCCAAGGATGCGGCGGGTACGGAATCCGCACTGCTAACGGCTAGCGTTGTGTCGATATGAATCCCTAGCGTCAAGGGATAATGGGTATTATCGACATGCTGCGGTATGCCTATTTGCAAATCAGTCTCGACCGTGCTTAATGCCTGTGATAGTGGAAAATTTTCAAATACTAATAACGTATCAAATAACGCCGTACCGGCATGACCTGCCCAGCGTTGCACATCGGCTAACGGTGTGTGCTCATAATCGCGTAACACTAGATTTTCGTTTTGAAGACTTAACACAAATTCGGCAGCCGATTGGCTAGACTTAGGCGTGCTAATGATAGGTAACGTATTGATAAACAAGCCTATCATTTGCTCCATACCGGCTAGCTCAGCGTTACGGCCTGATAACGTAGCGCCAAACACTACGGTATCTTGACCGGTGTAAGACTTAAGCAGTAATGCCCAAGCCGCTTGTACTAATGTGTTAATCGTTACCTGTTGCGTTTGGGCAAAGCGTTGTATCACTTGGAAAGACGGTTCCGGTAACCTGACTGAAATGCTGGCGATACCGGTATCATGGCTAGGCGCAACGGTTGTCGCTAGCAAGGTCGGCGACAGCCCAACTAGACGCTGTTGCCAAAATGACTGTGCAGCGCAAGCAGCGCGGCGGTTTAACCAAGCAATATAATCACGGTATTGTCCTATAGGTGCAGGCAACGAAATACCGGCGTAACTCGATAATACTTCACCTAACAATTGCGACGTACTCCAGCCGTCTAACAACACATGGTGACTGGTCCATATCAATTGATAATCACGCTGTCCGCGTTCAAGCAAGGTTAACCGCATCAAAGGTGCTGCTGCCAAGTTAAACCCTTGCGTGCGTTCGACTGCACAAAACTGAGTGGTTTCGCTGTCGTCAGTAAACGGTAACACGGTTAACGGCAACTCGACGTGACGGTAGACGATTTGCAGCCACGTGCCGGTGCGTTCTTGCCAACTAAAGCCACTACGCAAAGCCTCGTGTCTTGCCAGTACTGTTTGCCACGCTTGACGGAACCGCGCCACATCCAAACCATACACCGGCACACTCATTTGATTAATGTAGGCATCAGCGCCGGGGGCGATTTGCGTATGGAATAGTAAGCCTTGCTGCATAGGTGATAAGGGATAAATGTCAGCAATATCGGCAAGCGGCAACGCGTCGAGTTCGCTCTGAGCGATGTCCACCCATGGAAAATCAGACGGTGTAGCGGTTTGTACACCGTTTTGGTGCTCCGCTAATAAAGCCAACAGCTCGCGCTGATAAGACTCGGCCAGTTGCGTCACGGTAGTTAGATGGTATTGCGCCGTGCTAAAGCGCCAACGTATTTGTAGTTGCCCGGCATAGACATGGGCATTAATTTCTAACCAATCAGGTAATAGTGCATCCGGGTCGTGGTCAGCGCCTGCCGATTCTGATGCCGGGCTTAACCAGGTTTGCTGCTCGGAAAATTGTCCAAAATAGTTGAAACTAATAGACGGCAGGGTTAGCGCTGCCAATGATTGGCGGTATTCTGCTTTAGCTAAATATCGCAAAACGCCAAACCCTAAGCCTTTATCAGGCACGGAACGCAAACCTTGCTTAACGCTTTTTATGGTTTCACCTAGACTCGCTGTCGCTGTTAATTTCAATGGATAGAGACTGGTAAACCAGCCTACCGTGCGGCTGACATCGATGTCAGCATCGCTAAGTACGCTGTCACGCCCGTGGCCTTCCAGCATAATCGTCACCGCGTTGCGTTGTAACCAACGACTTAAGGTGGTCGCCAACGCCGCTAGCAGCAATTCTTGCGTGTGCGCCCGGTAAGCCGTTGGCGCCGTGGTTAACAACGCTTGGGTTGCCTCGATAGGCAAACTCAACGCAATAACCTCTGCCGTGCGATAACTGGCCTGAGTGACCGCAAAATCAGTGGCACAATGCGTATAGTCTGGGCGTAACGCTTCTTGCCAATAAGCTAATTGCCTGGTTAATACCTCGTTATCGGCATAGTGTTGTAAATACTGCGCCCAAGCTTTGAAACTTGCGGTTTTACTGGGCAGTGCGATGGTTTGTCCTTGTACACTATGCTGATAAGCGCTGTGTAAATCTTCTAACAGCACGCGCCAAGACACGCCATCGATAACCAGATGATGACAAACCAATAATAAGCGCTGGCTGCCATCAGCGACTGAGATTAACGCCACGCGTAGCAACGGCCCGGTGCTTAAATCTAAGCTACGCTGTGCCGCGTAGCTTATGGCTTCAATGTCGGCTTGGGTTTGCGCTGTGCGCAACCACAGACTTTGGCTAAGCTTATCCTTGCTATACTCAGTGTAGGCCTGCCGCCAGTTGCCATCTTCGTAGTAAAAACGCAGCCGTAAGCTATCGTGATGGGCTAGTACTGCTGCCAATGCTTGACGCAAACTGTGTTCTGACAGCGTTTGCCTAGGCGTAACTAACAACGATTGATTCCAATGACAGCGCTTAAAACTAGCTTGCGCGAAAAACTCGGCTTGAATCGGCGTTAACGCTACGTCACCGCTAGCGGCAAACGACCTCACCGGCATCGTGCACGGGTTGCGCGACCTTGGCTAATCCAGCTAACGTTGGGTATAAAAACACGTCTTTAGGCGCGAAAGTCAAACCAGCGGCGCGGGCGCGGCTGACTAAGCGTATTGCTAAAATTGAATCGCCGCCTAAACTGAAAAATGAATCGGTTAAGCTAATAGGGGTTACGCCCAATAATTCTTGCCATAACTGAGCTAAGAGCTTTTCTGTCGCTGTTTGTGGCGGCACAACGGCATGAGTTTTCAACTCGTTAGCACAATCCCATTTAGGCAAGGCATGACGATTGAGTTTGCCATTACTAAGACGCGGTAACGCCTTTAATTGAATAATCGCCGCCGGAATCATGTAATCCGGTAACAACGTTTTGCAGGTATTGGCTTAAATCTTCCTCTTTGGTGTCATCATGAGCCGCAGTAGCCGCCCAATAAGCGAGTAAACGATGGTTAGCGGTGCTGTTATCAATGATGACGACGGCTTCTTGCACGGCTGGATGCGATAACAAGCCTGTTTCAATTTCGCCTAATTCAATCCTAAAGCCACGCAATTTCACTTGATTATCTAAACGCCCTAAATACGCCATCATGCCATCGGGCAGCCGACGCACTAAATCACCGGTTAAATACATGCGGCTGCCGTCAGACAAAAAAGGATTCGGGACAAAGCGTTCTGCGGTTAAACCAGGTTTATGCTGATAGCCACGCGCCAAATACGGCCCGCCCAGTGCTAACTCGCCAATAACCCCGTCAGGCAATCGATTTAAATCGCGGTCGACAACATACCCATAGCGCTGACCTACTGCCGTACCTATAGGTGCGTAAGCTGTCGTACAGTCGGTATCGGGTAAAGCCGTCCATGTCAGCGGGGTAATCAAGGTTTCGGTAGGGCCATAGCCGTTGATGATAGGAATATCACCTAAAGCTTGCCGAAATAACACCAGAATGTCTTTGGGCACGGCTTCACCACCGACTGAACAAGCTCGCAAGCTTAAGGTTTTGCCTTGGCTAACCAGCCATTGGGCTAATTCGGCTAAATACCCTGGCGGCATTTCAAACCAAGTCACTTTATGCTTAGACAGCATTAAATAAGCTTGCTCTGCTGACCATAAGCTGTCTCGCATTAACAACCGGCAACCGGTTATCAACGGCACTAGCCATTGTTCCATCGCGGCATCAAAGGTAAATTCAGCAAAGTGTAACGCGCAATCATCCTGGCGCATGGCATAGGTTTGCGCTATCGCGTGGCAATGCTTAGCCAACGCGCCATGACTGACGCATACGGCTTTAGGCGTACCGGTACTGCCAGAGGTGTGAATCAAATAGGCGGCATTATCTGGGTGCAGTACCACATTAGGTGGAGTGTCGGACTGGTCGGCGAGGGTTAACTGTTCAGGCAAATGTGCGCCGCCGTCCGTGCTTAACCAAAGTTGCCAAGGTTCTTGAGCTACCAAAATCTTAGCGCTTAAGCCTAATTCTGCGCTAAGCTCGGCGGAGTCTTGGCTTGGCGGACATCCATACAAGACCTGTTTAACGCCCGCATCACGCAAGGCTTGTACGAGGCGGGCTTTAGGGCTATCCGGCGACAGTGGCAAAAATGCGCCACCGGCTTTCAGCACGGCCAGCATGGCAACTACACTGTCGCCGGTGCGCGGCATGAGCAAGCCAACAATATCATCAGGTCTTAGGCCGCAACATTGTAATAAATGAGCTAAGCGGTTGGATTGACACTCTAATTCGCTGTAGCTTATGAGTCGCCCACCGTCGATTATCGCGATAGCGTGCGGTTGGCTTTGTGCCATCACGCGAATACGCTGGTGGACATAGCTCACTTGTTCAGTACCGTCTGGATATTCGATGTGATAGTCGGCAAGGTCTTGATTCACCAAGGAATGCCAAGCAATAGGTTGCTCAGGCGCGGCTAGCAGTTCACAAAGCAGGTGTTGGTAAGCATCGCTGAGTCGTTGAATCGTATTAGCGGCAAATAGCTCAGATGCATAGGCGAAAAAACCGCTGATATGACCATGCCGGTCTTGCTGAGTGTCTAGGCTGAGGTCAAATTGCGCGGCACGGTTATCGAGCTGTTGAGACTGAATATGCCAACCATGAATGGCCAGCGAGTCCGTTATTTGCTGATGATTAACCAGAATTTGAAATAACGGATTTTGTCCTAACCGGCGTTCCGGGTTTATGGCATCGACCACGTGTTCAAACGGCACATCGGGATGCGCTTCGGCATCTAATAAACGCTGCTTGGTTTGGCTTAAGACACTGACAAAACTGTCTTGACCTTGTATTCGGCACACGAACACCACCGTGTTAACCAAATAGCCGATGAGCTGTTGCGTTTCTGGACGCTGCCTAGTCGCTAGTGGCAAGCCTAAACGTAAGTCGGTTTGGCCACTGTAGCGGTAAAGCAAAACGGCGAACCCGGCCAGTAACACCATAAACGGACTGGCTTGGTATTCCTGCGCTAAGGTAGCCAAGGCTTGATTAGCTGTTTCAGATAAGCTAAACGTGATGCGACCACC
>NZ_LAJX01000232.1 GCF_000963695.1 Methylocucumis oryzae | reverse complement strand
GGGGTAAAAACTTACCTGTAGAAGAAATTGCAGAACATTGCAATACTATCCCGTACACATTAGTCTGCGGCATTACTCAACGCGTTAAACAAATCGATTCAGCCTGGTTGGTATGAGGTTTAATTGACAGAATTTATCTTCTTGCCGGAGAATAGCGCTTTATTCTGAATCATTAAGGGGGATTTATGCGTACCTTCGCTTTGGCAATAACGTGTTGTTTAATAAGCACGGCATCTATTGCTGCCAATCGATATAACTTCGAACCGGGTGATCCAGTATTAACGAATTGCAATCAAATTTATAGCAAAGGCGTTGTAAAAAGCAAAGTTGTTGATGGTTATGTTATCCATTTTGACAAACACAGCCGTCCTATTCGTTGCCCACCCTTTCGTTGGGCATTTGAGTTTGTTTTACCTTATGGCTCAGTTACTGAATACAGCTTCACAGCCAAAGCGGATGGCTTTTTCGGTAAATCGAAAGAAATCGTATTTAAAGTCGGAGAGCCGGTTACTTTTATATTGAAAACCGACCCGCGTATTGAGAAATTAATTAAAGCGGTTGATGTGCAAGCTGAAATTACTGATATTAGTGGAATTGGTGCAATTGCAGTCAAGCCGTTAAGCACAGAGCCTTCTGCTATAGCCGCATTCTGGCAATGGATTGGCACTAATTATGTTGATGTAAATCATGAAACGCTCGCCAAAGAGCGTGAGATGCGAATTAATAAGCCATAACGCTACTCACCGCGCTGCTTTTAAACAGCGCGGAGAATGCTAAACTAAAACCTAAGCGTCGCAGTAACTCGAACCATGCGAGGTTCTATAGGATGCCGAATTATGCCATCAGTACTACCGTCATCATTCGGACCCGCTGCCTCACCTTGTAAACGATAGCCATAAAAGTAAGCTATATCGTTATCTGTAGAATCGAATAAGTTAAAGACATCGACTTCGACTTTATAAGCCTCTTTTTGATAACCCAAACCTAAGTTAACAATATTAGTCTCATCATTCCAAGCTGCGCCATTTTCAACTAATGGCACATCACCAAAGTGTCTTAAACGCAACGTGCCAAATAAGCCCATCGGCGATTCAATTGTTGCGCCAAAGCTTACAACCCGTCCTACAGAATTCGGTATATGATTTTCACCCGATGGAACGCCAATAAACTTTGCTGCCGTAAATGCGAAATCAGCATCAAATGTTAAGTAATCCGTAGGCTTGTAATAATTCGTCCATTCAACACCATAACGCTCTGATTTTCCGGACGGCTCTGTTGTTCCGCCATCACCAACAAACACAAGTTCTGATGAGCTTTCCAACCACCATAAGGCCACAGTACTCGTCAATCCTGGCAAGTGCTGTGTTCTAACGCCAAATTCAGCACCTCTCGACCACGATAATGGCGTTACCGAATCGGCTTGACTGACGCCATCGGTAGGGTCGATTTTAATGGTAGTACCTCTTGCATCATTCGAGTGATAACCGTAGCCGCCATTAAGAAAAATATCGGTGTCATACCAAGGTCCAAAAATCATGCTTAATTTAGGACTAATAATCGCAGCGTCTTTACTACCTGAGTTAATTTTTAAGGTTTTACTGTTGACATCAAACTCAAAAAAATCTGCTCTTAAACCGGCAACTGTGCGAAATTTATCCAACCAGTGTGCTTCATTTTTAATATACAATCCTACACTGGTTTCACTAATATCATCTTCCCTAACCGTATTCCAAATGTTTCTTTGCTGGGTTTGATTTAACGCTAGCCCCATGATTTCATCATGTCTCACTTGCAAACCCAACGTGTTATCCATTTCTATGCCGAACCATTTATCGAAGCGCGTATGCTCGGCATTACCACCGACTTGCACACGCTCTTCTTTTTGCTCAATTTGATCACCCGTCACAGGATTAATGTAACCAGTAAAATTTGAGAATAAATCCAAGTCCGAATAGAGTGCATAAACGTTAAACTCATTTTTGGCTTTATCACTACGGTTCCAATAATTACCTGAAACACTGTAACGATTTGTGATACCACCATCACTACCGTCGCCTGTTCCATAAAGTCCAATTAAACCAGAATCAATAGCGCGCCCAGGAATTTGGTTAGTTGCCGTCCATGTTGAATGATAGGCTTTACCATTAAGTGAGTACCCCCAAGTGTCTTTATCAACGGTGTAACGCAACATGCCATTATATTTTTTTAAATCTTCGGCTTGTTCCCAAACGCCATCGTAGAAATTGACTTCTGACCCTAACAATAAATCACCATCGCCAAACTTATGCGACACGCCTAATACAGAGCGATAAAAATCAAACTCACCACCAGTGAACTTAATAAAGTTTTTATCCAACTTATGCATAGTATGCATCTTAGAGAAACCCGCTGAAGAAAAATCACCAACTTCAGCATAATAAGGCCCTTTACCATACTCAACCTTATCAACCAATTCCGGAATAACGCTATTTAAATCTAAATAACCTTGACCATGCGCATGGCTAGGCATATTCATAGGGATGCCATCGACACTGACAGTAAAGTCAGTACCGTGGTCTAAGTTAAACCCTCGTAGAAAATATTGATTAGCTTTGCCTGAACCGCTATGCTGAGTGGCTATTGCGCCTGGAACCACTTCAACTAACTCACCGACTCTCGATAAGGGACGATACTTAAACTCTGGCTGACCTACAACACCTTGCGATGCAGAAGTGGCTATGCCGATTAAATCAGTTGCTCTTCCTTCGATTTCAACGGTATCTAATTGAACGGGTTCCTCTTGTGTTTCTTCATCTGGAAGAGGATGTGCAGCAACTAAACTACTATACGCAGCCCAAATAACGGTAATTATTGTTATTGTTGTTTGTCGTGTTATTTTTTGCATAAAAGTTACAGATAAATAATTAGTAAGAAGCATAATAGTTTTTTCTTAACTTTTTTTGCAAATTTCCACATCATGCTAGTAACGTGCGCTCAATTAACCAGAACATCCCAGCGCAACTCACTAATATTGATACCGATTGAATCACTCTATTGCTGTACATTTTTTTTTTGTTTTATAAACGTTACAATAGATAAAATAATCATTGCGACAAACAACTGACCCAATTCGACTCCAATATTAAAAGACAATAATGGAATAATAATTCCACCATATTCTGTCGAAATATCCATTTCTTTTAATACACTAGCAAAGCCAAAGCCGTGAATAAAACCAAAACTGAACGTCACTAAGCTGCGTGCCCTTATTTTGTCAAATAAGTTCTCAACACCGACATAGACAATTGATGCCGCAATTATTGGCTCTACAATTGAACTTGGTAATTCAACTATGTTTAATCCAGCTAATACTAAAGTAATTGAATGTGAGAGTGTAAATAAACTAATTATTTTTATCGCTGTTAACAAACGAGTCGTCACAATCAATAATGCTAATAAAAACAACAAATGATCATACCCAGTCAAAATATGCTCAATCCCTAGCTCTATAAAATCAATAACCGCATCTGTTATTTTTTTGTTAGGTTTTACCCCACTATTCACATTGAGTTGTATGCTACTATCTGACTTGCTGAGCATTTTTTGCGTGACCACATCGCCTTGGTCATTTTTTACCGTAACATATTGTTTATGGTTATCTGGAAATAAAGTTAATAAATTCAGCGCTAGCGTAACTTGAGTACTATCAGATAATTTATAGTTAATATCAAAAGTTGCATTATTTTGCTTATCAAATTTAACTGAAACCCTTTCATGTCCAATAAATGCTGTCCCTAGCTGCCTAACCTGCAAATTGTCCACGACTAATTTAGTTAATGCTGGTCTAACGACATCACGCTCCTCATCGCTAACATCGGCATCTAAATCAATGTCCATAGGAATTAAAAACTCAATGTCTTGCAAAGCAAACACTTGACTTACATATAATTCATTATTTTTTACAGTTATTTCTAACGAACTCAAACCTGGATCATGAGCAAAAACGCACATGGAAGCTAACAGTAAAAACAATTTAACAACTATTCTTCTCATTTTGTTATCCCTAACAATCAAGACGCTTTCTTTTTTAAATAAATCATCCTAATCAGCCAGCCAATTAATACAAGCGCTACTAATACTGCTGCGCCAATACTAATAATAAGATATTGTTTTGAATTATCACCAACAGTTAGCTTTATTTTAAATCTATCGTCTTCTTCAATCCCCTCACCTATTAATAAATACAAGATATAGCTTCCTTTTTTATCAATGTCTGCTTGGGCTTCAACAATGCCTTTTGTATAAAGCTTTTGTTCAACTTCCTTTAACACCCTTATTTCATTTATCGATTCTGAGCCATTTTCATTTTTGTATTCAACTTCAACAAGTCTAACCTTAATGGGTGTCTCTCTTATGTCTCTGTCAATTAAATCGGCTGAAAAAAACATTTGACCCTCTATTGGTATTTCTTGGCAATAGGGCACAAATGTATTCTTATCTTTAGCAGAATCTGCATTTTTAGGTTGCACATAGACACTAAAATGCATCGCATAAAAATCATTTGCCACAATACAATCAAGATCAGGCCTATTGCTATACTGCTTAACCTGTGTCGGGTTAAAGTATTCACAGCCAGTAATAACACTTATGGAAAAACAAATAAGCAATGGAATTATATTTAGCGTTCTTTTTATCATAACCGATTGTCGTAACTGATTACTGTCACTGGCCGATGGAAAATTGGAATTTCCCTGTAATAATGTGTGAATCCTTTGAAACCACCCGATATCTCACTGTATATTTACCCGGTTCTAATTTGCTTACCGTGGTATACAAATAAGATTTATCCGTTAATCCTTGCTCAACGTCGTGATTATCAACGCGCTTCCCTTTACTATCAATGACAGCTAATGCTTTATATTCACTTCCAACGCCCTCATTAAACCACACCTCAATTTTTTCTGGTGCACTGCCAACTATTTCGTTTTCTGCAGGAATTGATTTAACAAGTATTGCATGAGAATTTGCATTAAATGACATTCCCATTAAACAAAGAATTACTAATAAGTTTTTTTGGTCGGCTTTCCTTCTTTTCATACCTAACTCTTTATAATTCAAGTACTTTAAATTATCTGTAATTTATTCCGGATAAAAAAAAACCGTTTCCTTTATTAGGAAACGGTTTAGTAAGTTCAAATAAGTAACTATTTGATAATTATACTAAGATATTATTCTTAGATAAATGTTGGAATCAATGGTGCATCAATTTGAACCATTTTGACGGTTACCAGCATCGTCAAAGAAGAATAACAAGCCAGCGAAACGGCTATCTGGATCGTAGATCAAGTCAGCTAAACGATATACTTCCCATGCAGCATCAGATGCAGTAACTTGGATAGTTCTTGATTGGCCTGGAGCTAATGGGCTGTTATCGCTAACAGTCAAACCTTCTTCTGCTAATAAGTCATCTGGATAACCAGTTTCATCTGTTAAAACAGCAGAGTCTAAGAATCTGACGCTAGCAGTTTCAAATTCGCCTAAACGAATAGCTGAATCACCATTGTTAGTAACAGTCAAGGTCATTTGCATAGCACGACCTGGTACACGGTATGTCGCATCTTCAACTTTTACAGCAACAGTTGAAGTTGGCAATTGTAAAGGTTTAATGTTACGCAATACACCAGCTTGTAATGGAACAGTAACTGGATACTGTTCATTAGTTTGGCCCATAGTAATAGCTACGATTGCTAGTGTGCCAGCTGCGAAACCCATACCAACTTTTTTGTCAGTGCTAGAAATCAATGAATCAGCTTTACCAGCTTCTACAGCTAAGTAACGTGGAACGAACATTGGTTTACGCATCCAATAGAACATCCAAGCCAAACCAATTGCATACCAGAAAGCGTGCCAGAAGTATGTGTTGCTTAGGTTGTAAGTTTCTAAGTCGATTGTCTCGCCAGTCAATGTTGTGATTGGGTTAACAAAGTCTTTCATAGAACCAGTAATAGTTACCCATTTACCTGGACCGATGATAGGACCGCCGCCTTTTACGCTCATCATTGAGTGAAACGTGCCAGTCACCTGGTCTACGAGCTTTTAATAATACTTTAAACTCGTAAGTTTCACCTAAGTGTAACTCTACAGAGCGAGGAGCTAACTGACCACCAATCCACGAACCAGCGCGAACGAATACTGCACCTGGCTCACCGATGTTTAAGAAAGCGACATTTGGTGGATCAACTGACTCCGGCCAGCCTGAGAAAACTAACACTTTACCTGTTAAGGTCATTGTGTCATTTACAGCCACTTCTTCTTTCGACCAGTTCATATCGAACCAGTGAAGGGTACGCATACGCAAGAAAGCCGCTTGTGATTTTTCGCCGTGTGCAGATGCAGTTGGCGTATAGATCATAGACGCAGCGGCAGTTGCAAGCACTGCTACAAAAGATAATTTTGCAACTTTGCCTTTAAATAATTTCATATATCCTCCTCTATTTATAGAGAATCTATCTAATTTGTGAGTATCTAGTGGCTAAATCAGTAACTTAATTAAAATAGCCACCAGTTATATTATTTTTCGCGATTTCTATCAAGATGCTTTGGTAAACGCTGTAGAGTTAAACCATTGACCGAAGAAATGCCATAAGAAGTATATTAAGATACTCACGAAACCAGAGAAGAACGCTGATACTGGAGCAACGTCTTTACCAAATGTTCTCAATGTACCTTTTTCAACCATTCTGATGTATTCTGGAGTACCAGTTCTAACATAGTGGTAACCTTGTAAGTCAGCTAAAGTCATAACCATACCGTTGTATTCAACAGGCACGTGTAATGGAGCGATAACTGGCCAGTTACCTGGATAGAATAATAAGCCATAACCTAAACCACCGATAACAGCGGTGAATGTCATGCTATTGCTCAACAATAACACAACGTCTAAGAAAATAGCACCTGGCATTAATTGCGAAGGGAATACGAAAGCAACTGGGAAATATGTCCAACCCCAGAAGTTAAAGTATCTGTTTACCCACTCACCCAACAACAAACCTAAGATACAAAGAACAGCACCAAATGGCAAGCGATAACGCCACCATAACATAGACTGAACTGCAGCAGGGAATGTAATAGAAACGATAGGAGCCACAGTTACCCATAGACGTCTATCTTTCCAGTCAGTCCAGAAATCCCAGTCACCACCAGTTAACATGTAGTGAATGTGATAACCACCTAATACAACAAAGAACAAAGTAAAACAAATTAGCCAATCGAACGTACGAGAAACCTTGACTGCTTCTGCGCGTGAACGTACAGCTGATTGAGATGCGCTCATTAGCTTACCTCCTAAAAGGATTAAATTTATTTTTATATATCACCCCATCACGCTGCTTTAAGAAATTATAAAACAGCTAGAGGAGATAGTTATTTAGCTTAGTGTGACTCGACTATTATGCCAAATCTTTTTTTCAACAATTTACCGATAGCGCCGCACTCGATGTTAACAACACCCATAACACCTAAAGCTGCCCATCCGAAGAATACGAAGCCGTAATGTAACGGAGCAACGAATAATTCTTCCATAAACCAGAAAGTATGACCCCACTCATTTAAACCAACGTTTGGCAAAATCATGAATGGACCAATTACTGACACCATATATTGTAAAGACAAACCTTGTTGATAGGTTGGCAATCTAGTTTTTGCATACAAGAATGAAGCAAAACCAGTAATGATGTAGATTGGATAGCTTAAATAGAATTCGATGATATGGCTTGGAGTAAAGTCAGTATCACGAACAATAGTTTGATGCCAAGTACCATCTTGTTCAGTGAAATAGCTTG
>NZ_LAJX01000231.1 GCF_000963695.1 Methylocucumis oryzae | reverse complement strand
AGCGCTTAAAACAAAAATTCATTAAAAATGAAAAGCTCAGCAAAATGGCGTTTACCACCGGTAACTGAGCCAAAACCTACCGTAGACTAACCCGCGATAAGCATAAAGGAATATACTCTGAACGGTGACATTTGGTATCTTGTGTTGCCGTAGTGGGCTGTACGCACCTTTTTCATTGATTTTTAATGAAAACTTATAAAGGTGCGCACAGCGCACCCTACCTAAACCAAAAAATTTGACCATTTGAGCTATAACTGCCTGAAGCATTCAACACGACTTGTCGTGCCATAATTCACTAATAGCCTCAGCGCTGACCGGTTTACTGAAATAATAGCCTTGCGCTTTATGGCATTGTCTACTCAATAAAAAGCTTAACTGCGCCTCAGTTTCTACGCCTTCGGCGATTACATCAAGGTTTAAGCCATGCGTCATCGCAATAATCGCTTTCACAATAGCGGCATCATTAGGGTCATCAGCCAGGTCGCGCACAAAGGATTGATCGATTTTAATTTTATCAATCGGCATACGCTTTAAATAACTCAGCGATGAATAGCCTGTACCAAAATCATCTATCGAAATATGAACCCCTAACGCTTTTAATTCACCTAGCGTCGTTAACACCGAGTTTTTATCCGCTAACATAATGCCTTCTGTGATTTCTAATTCCAGAAGATGCGCTGGGAAACCGGTTTCAGCGAGAATATTAGCCACTTTCGACACTAAATTATGTTGATGAAATTGTATCGATGATAAATTCACGGCAACATGTAACAGACATCCTTGTTGTAACCAGACTCGGCCTTGCTGACAAGCTGCCGTTAACACCCAATCGCCTATTGCGCAAATTAAACCAGACGACTCGGTAACAGGAATAAACTCAGCGGGTGAAACCAAACCTAACTCAGGTGTTTGCCAACGCAGCAATGCTTCTACACCTATCATGCGCCCGGTTAATAAATCGATTTGAGGTTGGTAGTTAAGAAAAAAACACTCCTTTTCTAGCGACTGGCTTAATAACGATACTAAGCGCATTTGCCGTTGTACCGCTAAATTCATTTCCGTAGTAAAAAATTGGAAATTATTGCGACCACAGTTTTTTGCATGATACATCGCCGTATCGGCATCTCTTAATAATTCTTCTAAATGCTTTGAATCATCTGGATAAACACTAACACCTATGCTGCATGTAATATAAATCTCATGATTGCCGATTCTAAAAACTGGCTGCAAAATGGTCTTAATGTTTTGTACCACCGCAATAACATGATGCACAGACTCGATACTCGGCAATAAAATTAAAAACTCATCGCCACCTAAACGCGCCACTGTATCGTTTTCACGCATCCCTTCACGCAACCGGCGCGCCACGCTTTTAATAACTCATCGCCTACCGAATGTCCTAACGAATCATTGATATGTTTGAAATTATCCAAATCAGCAAACAATATGGCCAGCTTACATTGTTGACGATAACACTGAGTTATCGCTTGCTGGATTCGGTCATAAGCCAATTCTCGATTGGGTAAGCTTGTTAACGTATCAAAATGCGCTAATTGATACAGATGTTGTTGATTTTCTTTTATTTCCTCAACTTCACGCGCATTATCTAAAATCAACGATAACGACATGGCAAAGCTCATCGCTAATAATTCATCTTCTGCGCTAAATGCAGAACCATCCAGCTTATCGCATAAATAAATACGCCCATAAACCCGACCTAAATTGGAAATAGGCACGGCCAATAGCGTTTTCATCATAGGGTGAAAGTCAGGAAAACCGGCACTACGCTCATCTTGGGCAATATTCTCTATACGCAACGCAGTGTTTTCATGAATCACAACGCCTAATAATCCCTTTCCCTCAGGTAAGCGGCCTATTTGTTTAACGATTTGTTCAGAAATACCGGTGTGAATAAAATGCGTTAGCTGGCCTTGTTCAGAAACAATACCTATGGCGCCATAACGCGCTTGCAATAATTTACTTAATGCTTCAATACCGGTTTGTAAAATATCGTGCTCTAAATTGGTATGCGCTAACACGCTTAGCAAGGTTCTTGACGCTGCGTGTAATTCAGACAACCGCGTAGACCACGCAGCAAGATTACGATGATCGGTCGCAATTTGCTGATTTAACTCACGCGTTTTGTTTAACAACTCGCGCTCACGCCTAAGTAATGCGCGTAATACACTGGGGCGCGTAACCGCACCTATGAAAGCACCTTGTTTATCGATAACCGCAATTGCATCGACAGGGCTGTCAAACAGTTTTTCAACCTCGGTGAGCTGCACGTCTTCACAAATGGGGCTGACAGGGTGTGGGTCTAATAAATCGGCAAAAATCCGTTGCGGTGCAATTGAAATATCTCGGTCAGTTACTAAACCTTGAAAAACACCTTCAACATCACCGAGTTGTTGACTGGAATATACCGCATATAAACAACCGGCGACCCGGTTTAACGCCGGTCTTGCGTCTGCGCGCACGATAATTACATTTTCTGCCAAAGCATCGGATGCGATGAGTTCTTTCATAGATTAATGGCTCAAAACGGTGTTTATAATTCTGCTTCAAATTGAATTTGGATATCTAACTCAAGATATAAAATTTCATCAGCAGCCATGCCAGGTTTAATAAACTTAAGCACAAAATCAATCAATTTTTCTTTAGGAACTCTGCTTAACAAGGTTTTACGAACTAAGATTTCTTGAATAATAGGGTCATTATCAAGCTCAATCGGCTCAAACGGCGTGGCGACTAACAGCTCAAGCGCTTGCCGCATCGCTTTACTACCTATCGGAGAGTTTCTGCCTAGCACCAAGCCATCGCGAAAAGGTGGTAAGACAAATTCTTTCACACGGGTATGAATAATATGTTTACTTTCTCTGGTTAGCATTCCATTTACCTGCCTTGAATGAGCAATTATACCTTATTATCTATACGGGAAATTCTAACGTATTGAGTAGCTTATGACTATATTTTTAGCCTGAAAACAGAATACTCTCGTTAAGAAATAGCCATAAATCAACTTTGTCATCGAGAGCATCATGGTTAACGACATACAAGCCGCCTATTATCGCTACTGAGGCAAAGCCCAAAAAGACAAGCCGTCAAACGACGACAACGCTAAATACCACTTATTGCCTTACCATTGTTTGGATGTGGCAGCGGTGGCGGATACTTGGTGACAGCAAAGCGATTCATTTAGGCAACAATTTATGGGCATAATAGGGCTGAATGAACAAAAAACCGTGCCTGTTTGCTGTTTTTTATCGCTTTATACGATTACGGGAAATTTGATTTGCGTTTTCAGCGCAAAGCACCTGAACCAAGCCGCATCAACTAAATGGGCTAGCGATTAAAAATTACTACCACGCCCTGCCTCTGTTTGTATTGGTTTTATCAAGACCTCCAAAAGTGGTTTAGTTCTGGTAATGGCTATTATGGTAAAGATAATGAGGACTGCGGCGGTGCGTATAGTTGGTTGGCTCCTGTTGGGCATCATGGAGTCATACCAAGCAACGATAAAAAATAGGATGCGCTGAGGTACGAAGCGCATCAGTCGAGTTTTTACTCCCGATGCACTCCTATCATCGGCACATCCAACAGCTATATTATTGAAAAATAAATATAATTTATTAAATTAATGGCAGTGAGGCGTTAGCGGTTAGTTACCGTTGAATAATGGTTTCTTGATTGACTGCTGCAATTTAGTTCTTAATGCACGGTAGGCTGACGAGTAGGGTCGATAAATTCAATTAAAGCTGAATACTGTGCTTGATTGAAAGGAATATTCTGTTCGTTAAAAAACTCTTTGGCGGCATCAATCGCATCTAATATTACCGCAATAACAAAACGCTGAGCGTGTGTAGAGGCTACCATTTTTTTCCGGCACAGCAGATTCTATAGTTAGTGTTTGACTGGCTTTATCAAACGAAGTTAAGCGTAAACCAGTAAAGGCCGCTTGCTCTTGTTGGCTAGGTAGTAAAAACATAATATCTAACGATGGCGTCTTGGGTATTTGTTCCTTTTTTGCTTTTGCCAACAGCATGGCTATTTTTACAATTGCTTGGATTAACTGACTCTCATCGAGAGAGCGATCTGGCATCATTGAACTTATGTGTATTGTCATATTCACCTCACTGAAATTAATAAAGCAATAAGCTTGCCTATTTTGCTTATAAACTAATAGGCTGAATTAAAAGCACTTTATTTATACGAGGTTAAATAGTGATGGGCATATATTCGCTGAACTATCCATCAATGTTAGAAAAGCAACATCAAGAATACATTAACTCCAGCAAAGCAAAGAAACTAATACTGTGCTGCGTGGCTGCACAAGCCAATCCACTTTGAACCTGCGTTGACAGTGAACTACTGCTTGGTAGCAAGACGCTGGCAGTTAAAGCTGGCATCGCCTTGTTTAGCAGTTTCTTGGCTGACGGTGGCGATGAGCTTAGCGTTGGCGCTGCCACTAATCATGGCTAAGTTAGAATAGATAGAAGATGTGTTGCTATCGTTAGTAGCGGTTAATGTCAACGCTTTTAATTGCTTGGGTTTTAGCGTGACATCCTGCTTTGCCAAACTAACCCCTGTATTGGCGGCAAACTGTTCAAACTGAATGGTTTCGGTTTGTTTGCTTAAGTTAAGCAGGTGTATTTGATTGAGACTTGTGGGTTGCGCATTAACGCTGATATGGGTACATGCCCATTGAGCACCGGCCTGGGTTTCGTTAACAGCGGCGTTTCCTGCGATAGCCAGCCCAGTATTCTGTATATTAGCGGCTTGTATAGCAAGATGACTGCCGGTAATAACTGCATAGCCATTAAAAATTGAGTGGTTTTAGAGAATTTGTGCTTAATTTGACAGAACCCAAGCCAGGAATCGTTTTGTTTTTACGCGCGGTTAAAAAACGCCTTGATCAGTATAAAAAAGCGTTGTGATGGTGGTAGGTTGCTCATTTGTGTTGTGTACAGTTAATTCAGTCCATGCCAACGCGGTTTTGGCACCTTGTTGTTTAACCATAGGACTTACCCAGTAGCGTTGATTATCGGCCAGAGCAGGTAATACCGCTTCTACGGCTGCGGTATCGCGAGCATAACGCAATTGCTCGATGCCAGATAAGGCGTTATCGGCAGTAATGTGTACACTCAAGGCTACCGCTTGTTGTTTGAATAATTTGTTGGAATCTAAATCGTAGCGAGCAAGCGGTGTCAGTATTTTGGTAAACGTGCGCGTTTTTATTGCCTAAGTTATCGAAAAATTGGGCAGTAAACTTAATGTCTTTGTCGGAGCTAGGATTTTGTAAGCTAATTAGGCTGCTTTGTCCGGTACTAGCAAGTTGCCAGAACAGAGGAAAATACAGCTCTGATGCGGTGATAGAACCGTTGTATATTTCGATAGCTTTCTTATCGGTACGAGTGCTTAGCGCATGGGCGATGATGGGACGCTCCGCTTCAACACTCGCCGAGCCGTTAAAGCCCGCCGCAGGCATGGCTACAACGACGGCACCATGCGCGGCTAGGTTATGCGTATCGGAGTGGGTTAACACGCCTTGCTGATAAAAGTTGATTTTAGCCGTGTTTGTTTCGTTGTTGCTGTTGACTAAGACCACGCTTGATTGCAGTGCTGCTTGGTTTGCAGCGTGACTAAGCGTAGGCCATACGGCGATAAACAACACTAGGCTTATTGGCATTAAAGGCTGAGTAGACATTGTTAATACTCCGTTAAGGATTGCTTAAACGTGGAAGGAAAACGCCGTGGCCAAGTATTTTGGTTTGGACGTCAATTATCGACTTGCCAGCAAATTGCTCGAAACCACCCCATTTCAGCCTAAGATCCGTAATATCTTTCTGTAGAGCAGGACTACCTTCATTCACAAGCATATTTAAAAAAGCATCTATGGTGTTCAATTGCTTGGAACTGATGATAGTTTCGATACCTTTTCCTGTCAGTAGCTTGTCAAACAAGGGCTTTAATTCGGTAAGCACGGTGATTCCTGTTTCCGCTAGTTTCGGGTCGGCCAGCAGCAAACTTAGGATTTCCCGGGTGTGATTGTTGTAAAGTTCGATATAGCGTTGTCCTTCTGGTGTTGACGCAAGTAATCGATCCCGCACATTTCTAAAAGTCTGAATAAAATTATTAGTGTTAGTAGGCTGGAATTGTTTATGCGCTGTTCGGTGCTTTTTGGCTGTTAATGACGTGTCTCGATTTTTACAGTCAGAAAAAACATCCTAAATAATTTATCGAGCATTGAGAATCTGTATTTGAGCAAGCGCTTTCACAACTTTCATGGATGATATAAGTGACTAAATCTGGTGAACTTGCAGCTAATCCATCGTTGACCACTAAACTAAATGAGTAAATACCCGGTTCGGTGATAGTAAAATTTGTTAGTGCCGAGTTGCTTTCAGGGATAATGTCAGGTGAATCTATATGTGTCCAATGATAGCTCAATGGGTTAGGACCTAAATCGGGATCGAAGCTGCCGGAGCCATCCAGAATGATGTTGGCGTAGTTAGCTTCATCAAAGTCAATTTCAGTTTCTTGATCAATTCCGGCATTGGCGACAGGCGGTTGATTAATTTCCCCTCCGCATTCTCCGGTATTGGCTTGTCCAGCGGCTAATTCATCTGCCGTTAACGCCCTATCCCAGACATGTAAGTCGTCGATTTTGCCATGAAATCCAAAAATAGAAGTCAGAGAATTTGACCCGATGTAAGCATTTTGTATTCCACCACTGCCTGGTGAACTAGTCGAATTTGAGTTTCTTGCAATTTCCTTGCCATTAATATAAATCCGTGCGCTAGCGCCGTCATAAATCCCGGCAACATGTTGCCAATGACCTGAGCACGTTATCCCCCCCATCACCTGGATTTGATTTATTCCACCGGTGTTAGGAGTCATGGCTACAGTAAACAGTAATTGATGATGGACTAAGGCGAGTCTTACACCCGGATAGCCATCGTCCCAGATGATATGTAATCCGTTGTTAAACAAGACGGATTCGTCTTCCTCATCGGGGTTTATCCAGGCTTCCACGGTGATAAGATCGCTGGGATTAACATAATTTGGTATTTCTACAGAATCTACACCATTAAAATTTAACACCCAATCACTACCGGTGCGGTTATCCGGCAAATAGCTTGCGCCCTCGATGGTGCCATTGGCATTGTTGGCTAAACCGCTATTGATAACTGTAGAGCCTGAGCCTTCATTAAAATCGTAAGACAGAATTTTATTTGCGGCTATTGCTTCCTGTGAGCTTGCAAAAAGTAAAATGCAGCTTGATGCAAATAGCCTTAAGAACAAGAAAACGTAATTTAAATTACATGATAAGAAATAGTGTGTTCTCATGTCCGTTTAACCCTAAATTTAAAGAATTAGTAAATATCCCCCGGCAAAGCCGGGGGATATTTACTTCCGTAATTCGGGTAATATTCATAGGGGATATTGAGTTCAACCCTAATATCGCCACCCTGAGGATGTAATATATTGCCACCACTAGTAAAAATAAGACTAAAGCCCCCGGATAAGCTCCATATCGGTTTATTTATCTGGTTTAACGTGCTAGGCTTAATCCAGGCTTCTACAGTGAGGTTTCCATTTAATCTAAACCGGCCTAGCTGAAAAAATACGCCGTTGCTGGCCGCTAGTTTTAATGCCGTACCGCTACCTGTTCTATCATTCGCGACATAGCTTGCGCCTACAATACTTCCGTCTGCTTCTGGAATAATGCCAGCATTAGTTGCGATTGTTCCTGTCCCTTCATCAAAACTATATGACAATAATTTATCGGCGGCATAGGTGATGTTGAACGAGGCGAATAGCAACATCATTACCGTTAATGACCGATACCACGCAGGTGAATAAGAACTGAATAACCGTGGGCGCATATTTATTCCGTTGTAGGGTTAGAAGTAAGGCTATGATTTATCAATAAGGTGCCAACTGTATAACGAAAATTGCTTTTAAAAAAAGTAAATATTTCACATTGGTTTGCTCAGATTAGCAGAATCTAAGACGAATAGTGTACTTGGTTTTGGGCTAATTGAACGATTGGGCAAGCTTATAGAAATACAAAAATATTGGTTTGTTTTATGAGTGTTATCCAAGCTAGACTTAATGAAGTTTTTTTATCAAAAGATGCGATTAAATTAAGTGGCTTTCCGCCACAATAACTTATTAAGGAGGAAATATGGCTACCCCAGTTATTTCTGCACAACATTTAACGGTCAATGAGGCAGATGCGACTGCGACGCTGCTGATTAAGCTTAGCGAAGCGGCGGCAACGGCCGTGACGGTGCAGTGGTCGCTCAGCGGTTTAACGGCTAGCGCTAGCACTGATTTAGTTAATAGTTCTGGCACATTGACCTTTAATCCGGGTGAAACACAGGTTGAATTAGCAGTTGGTTTAGTAAACGACGCGACGGCGGAACAAATAGAAAGTTTTGTGTTTAATCTATTTACGCCTAGCAGTAATGCGGTGATTGGCAATAGCTCTACCGTGATTTCCATTGTGGATAACGATAGTAGCGCAGGTGTGCCGATACTGACGGTCAGTGATGTCGTCGTCGATGAAAGTGCCGGTAGCGTGCAATTTGTCGTGATGTTGGATAAACCAGCGACGGGCAATGTGAAGCTGGATTTTAAAACGCAAAACGGTAGCGCTAGCGCTGGTTCGGATTATACGGCGATTAATGGCAGCTTAACATTCTTGCCAGGCGAGACCGCGAAAACCATTACGGTGCCCGTGCTAAATGATACGGCAGCAGAAACTTGGGAAAATTTTAGCCTGGTGTTAAGTAAAGTTACTGGTGCGACGGCACCTGATTTAGTGGCTACTGCGTTGATTGCTCCTAATGATGTTACCGCTGTTAATAAATCGGCGCTCACTGTTAGCGATGTGGTCGTGTCCGAACAAGATGGCTTTGCTGAGTTTGTGATTAGCTTAGATAAGCCTAATACCGACGTGGTCAGCGTGAATTATCAAACCGGTAATGGCACCGCGATTTTTAATAATGACGGGGTAGGCAATAGCGGTACGCTTAGATTTGCACCCGGCGAAACGTTAGCAACCGTTAGGATTGCTATTACTAATGATTCAACGCTTGAGGCGACGGAAAATTTTAATCTGCAATTATCTACGCCTAGCGCGAATGCGGTGATTAACCGTAATGTCGGGGTGGCTACGATTTTTGATAACGATGCTGAAACGGGTACGCCGATAGCTGCTGTGTCTAGCGTTGTTGTCGATGAAGCGGAGGGTGTGGTGAGCTTTGTCGTGACCTTAGATAAACCATCGACCAATGTTATTACGATGGATTATGCCAGCCAAAACGGTACGGCAGTCGCAGGTAGCGATTTTACCGCCATTAGCGGCACGTTGGTATTTGCGCCTGGCGAGACCACGCAAACCGTTAGAGTATTGTTAAACAATGATACGTTAGCTGAAACCGATGAAAATTTTGCGTTGACCTTATCGAAGGTCTCCGGCGCGACAGTATTAGACGCCAGCGGTACGGCGATTATTGCTGAAAACGACGCCAATGCGGTGGCTAAGCCCAATATTTCAGTCGAAGACATTGTGGTAGGTGAAGGCGACGTGTACGCCGATTTTATTGTGCGCTTAGATGCGCCAACGACGTCGGATGTGACGATGAATTTTAGCACTAGCAATGGTACAGCTACGTTTAATAATGATGCGATTGGCGTGAATAGCGCGCTCACCTTTGCACCAGGCGAAACTGTTAAAACCGTGCGCGTGACTTTAGTCAATGATGCGAATGTAGAACCGGCTGAGAATTTTTCGTTGCAACTTTTTTAATGCCAGCGCTAATGCAACACTGGCCAGAAATGTCGCTACGGCAACGATTATTGATAATGATGCAGAAGCTGGTACGCCCGTTGTATCTATCAATGATTACGTGATTGATGAGAGCGCAAAAGTGGCGCGTTTTTGTCATTACGTTGGATAAACCGTCAGCTAACGCGGTGTCGCTCACGTATAGCACACAAAATGGCAGTGCTGAGGCAGGCTCTGATTTTGTCGCCAGCAGCGGTAGCTTAAGTTTTGCGCCAGGAGAGACGGCTAAAACGGTGACAGTGACGTTGATAAATGACAATCTAGCCGAAACCGCTGAAGCGTTTAATTTAGTGTTAAGCAATTTAGTCGGTGCGACCGCATTGGATTTAACTGGCACAGCGATAATTGCCGCCAATGATAAAACACCTATTAGTGTATCGGCGTTAAGCATTAACGACATTGTCGTCGGCGAAAGCCAAACCTATGCTGACTTTACCATTAGCCTAGATGCACCGAATACCGACACCGTGACGGTAAGTTACCAAACCCAAAACGGCACCGCGATTTTTAATAATGACGGTTTTGGCACCTCAGGTAAGTTGACGTTTGCACCGGGCGAAGTGGTTAAAACGGTGCGCGTGACATTGAACAACGATACGCAAGCAGAAGTGAGTGAAAATTTTGGCTTGGTGTTGTTTACACCTAGCAGTAACGCAACTATTGTAAGGAATTCCGGTTTAGCCACAATTATTGATAACGATGCTGCTACCGGTACGCCTGTGGTTTCGATTAGCGATTTAGTGTTAGATGAAGCCAGCGGCCAAGCGAGTTTTGCCGTAACACTGGATAAGCCCTCTACATCAGTGGTGGCTATGAATTTCACTACGCAAAATGGTAGTGCCAAAGCGGGTTCGGATTTTACCAGTACCAGTGGTGCGCTGACGTTTGCACCCGGTGAGACGGCTAAAACCATTACCGTTTTTATACAAAATGATAGCTTAGCGGAAAATGATGAAGATTTTAGCGTTGTGCTATCCAATCTTTCTGGCGCAACGGTGTTAGATACGGTAGGTCAAGCGATTATCGCCGCTAATGATAGTACGCCAGGGACTATATCGAATATTTTAATCGACGATATTGTGGTCGGTGAAAGTCAAACCTATGCCGAGTTTACAATTCGCTTAGATACGCCGAATACCACTAATGTCACCGTTAACTATAATACCACTAACGGCACGGCGATATTTAACAACGATGCGATTGGTGTCACTAATGCGTTAACATTCCTGCCCGGCGAGACGGTTAAGACCGTATTAGTCACACTGGTGAATGATACAGCTCAAGAAATCACCGAAAATTTTAGTTTGCAATTATTTAGTGCCAGCGCCAACGCCACTATCGCTAAAAATGTCGCGACGGCGACGATTATTGATAATGATGCGGCTAGCGGCACGCCTACTGTTTCGATTAATGACTACACGATTGACGAGAGCACCCGAGAAGCCCGTTTTGTCATTACGTTAGATAAGCCTTCTACACAAGTGGTGTCGCTTGACTATGCTACGCAAAATACTAGTGCTAAAGCGGGTGAAGATTTTGTAGCAAGTAGCGGCAGTTTGAGTTTTGCGCCGGGCGAGACCGTTAAAACAGTTTCTGTCGCGTTAATCAACGATGCGGTGTTTGAAATAGCCGAAAGCTTTAACTTGGTACTCTCTAATTTGGTCAATGCGACGGCATTAGATGTTGTTGGCACGGTAGTCATTGCTGAAAACGATGCGCCTTCGGTGACAGTTTCTACGATTAGCGTCGATGATATTGTCGTCGGTGAAAGCCAAACCTTTGCTGATTTTGAAGTGCGCTTGAGCGCGCCGAATACCGATTTGGTAAAAGTCAGTTATCAAACGCAAAACGGTACTGCGGTTTTTAATAATGACGGCGTAGGCGTGTCAGGCGTGTTGAATTTTGCGCCTGGCGAGACTGTTAAGCTCGTCCGTGTGTTATTAAACAACGATACCCAGGTTGAATCGGCAGAAAATTTTAGTTTGGTATTATTTAACCCAAGTAATGCCACGATAGTTAAATCAGAGGCAACTGCGACGATTATTGATAACGACTCTACATCCGGAACTCCGTTAGCAGTTATTAGCGATGTTGTCCTAGATGAAAGCGCACGCACGGCTCAATTTGTCGTGACCTTAGATAAACCCGCTACCAGTGTTGTGTCTATGGCTTATGCGACACAAGACGATAGTGCTAAAGCAGGAGCAGATTATGTTGCTCAAAGTGGCGTGATTCATTTTACACCTGGCGAAACCGCGAAAACCGTTACGGTATTTTTAAACAACGATACGGTTACCGAAAGCGATGAAAGCTTTAACATGGTTTTAAGTGAGTTATCCGGCGTGACGATGCTGGATAATACCGGTACGGCAATTATTGCCGCGAACGATAGTTCGGCTGTTACAAAATCCACTATTTCAGTGGAATCAATTACCGTCGATGAAGGCGATATCTATGCCACATTTGTCGCACGTTTAGATCAACCCAATAATGCGACCATAACGGTTAATTACACCACGACCAATGGTACAGCAATATTTAATAACGACGCGATAGCTGAGAATAGCCAACTCGTGTTTTTACCCGGCGAAACGGTGAAAACGATTGCGATAAAATTGATAGACGATACCACAGTAGAGGCGATTGAAAGTTTTAATTTGCCGTTGTTTAGCCCTAGCGCCAACGTAACGATTGCCAAACCGGTGGCAATTGCCACTATCATCGATAACGATGCGGTGAGCGGTACGCCGGTTTTATCGTTTAGTGATACCGTCATCGATGAAACCACAAGCTTAATTTATGTCAACGCTAGCTTAGACAAGCCTAGCACGGCCACGGTTAGCGCTGATTTTATTTTGCAAAATGCAACGGCGGATAATGGCGATTATTTTAGCTATCCTTCGGTGATTGCGTTTAAGCCTGGCGAGGTAGTTAAACGCGTGGCAATAGGCATCAACAACGATAGTTTAGCCGAAGCAACCGAAGTCTTTACTATCGCTGTAACTAATGTGACCGGAGCGTCGTTAAATGCCAATGGTCTTACACCTATTGCCATTTATGACAACGATAAGACACCGGTAACCAGCTCAACGATAAGCATGAGTAACGTGACAGTGGTCGAAGACCAAGGTTATGCTGAGCTGTTAGTCACATTAAATGCACCGAATACCGATACGGTTACGGTCAATTATCAAACCAGTAACGGTAGCGCTGTTTTTAATAATGACGGGATTAGTACTAGCGGCCAGTTAAATTTTGCTGCTGGTGAAACGGTAAAAACCATTCGTATTATTTTAACCGACGACATCTTAACAGAAGCGTCCGAAACGTTTTACCGTCTCCCTATTTACTGCCAGTGCTAATGCGACGATTGCAACGCCTTCAGCTACCGTGACGATTATCGATGATGATAGCGCGGCACCTGCTACAGCCGTGATATTAAACGGCACTGAGCAAGCTGATGTATTAACCGGTACGCGTTTTCAAGACAGCATCAGCGGTTTAGCTGGCGATGACGTGCTAAATGGTGGTGTTGGCGCTGATACTCTACTAGGTGGTTTAGGTAATGACAGTTATATCGTCGATGCGGTAGGCGATGTCGTGACTGAAAACACTGATGAAGGTAGCGATACCGTGCTCAGTTCGATTAGTTATAGCCTAGGTAGCCAATTAGAAAATCTCGTTTTAATCGGTGTTACGGCGATTAATGCAACCGGTAATAGTCTCGATAATAAACTAACCGGTAATGAACAAGCCAACGTCTTCGATGGTAAAACCGGTGCGGATACCTTAATAGGCGGTTTAGGCAATGACAGCTATGTGGTTAACAGCGCTAATGATGTCGTCATTGAAACCTCAGCGCTAAGCAGTGAACTCGATGTGGTTAATAGCAGTATTAGCTATTCTCTAGGCAATAACGTCGAGAACTTAGTATTAACCGGTACCGATGCGATTAATGGCACCGGTAATGGATTAAACAATAAGCTCACCGGTAATAACGCCGCTAACCAATTAAACGGCGGCTTAGGCGCTGACACCATGCTAGGCGGTTTAGGCAACGATGTTTATACCGTCGATGATGTAGCCGATGTGACGACGGAAACTTCAACGCTAAGCAATGAGATTGATTTAGTTAACAGCTCGATTACTCATACCTTAGCAGCCAATATCGAACAACTGACATTAACCGGCACTACAGCAATTGACGGTGTTGGCAACAACTTGGCAAACCTGATAACCGGTAATAACGCGGCTAACCGTTTAGACGGTCAAGCCGGTGCTGATACCTTGCTAGGTGGGTTAGGTAATGATAGTTATAACGTTGATAATGCCGGTGATGTGGTGACGGAAACGTCCGCGCTAGCCAATGAAATCGATGAAGTCTTCAGTTCGGTATCGTTTTCGTTAAGCGTAAATGTTGAGCACTTGACGCTTATCGGTAATAAAGCAATTAATGGAACGGGAAATGCCCTAAAAAATCGCATCACCGGTAATGATGCTGCCAATATGTTAGACGGGGGTACTGGCGTCGATACGTTAATCGGAGGCTTAGGCAATGACACGTATAAAGTCGATTCAACCAGTGACACCGTCATTGAAAGCTCAGCGCTAGCCAATGAAATCGATACTGTCGAAAGCGTTGTCACGTTTACGCTGGTTAAAAATGTTGAACATTTAACGTTGCTCGGCGGCAATGCGATTAACGGGTTTGGCAATGTGCTAGCGAATAAAATCACTGGTAATGCGGCGGCTAATCTTCTTAACGGCGGTCAAGGCGCAGATACGTTAACCGGTGGTTTAGGTAATGATAGCTATGTCGTAGATGACAGTGGTGATGTAGTCGTTGAAACCAGCTCATTAGCCAGCGAAATTGACGATGTGACAAGCTCGGTCAGTTTTACGCTAGGCAATAACTTAGAAAATCTACTGCTTAGCGGTAATAGCGCGATTAATGGTCAAGGCAATAAAGCCGCCAACCAACTGACCGGTAATAGCGCGGCTAATGTGTTAAACGGCATGGAAGGCGCCGATACTTTAACCGGTGGTTTGGGCAATGATACCTATTTTATTGACCAACTCGGCGATGTGATTAGCGAAACCTCAGCGCTGAAAACCGAAATAGACACCGTGAATAGCTTTATAGCCTTTACCTTAGGCGCTAATTTAGAAGTGCTAAACCTACAAGGTAATAATGACTTAACCGGTGTCGGCAATGCCTTAGCGAATCAGCTTACCGGCAATAACGGCGCGAATACACTAGACGGTAAAGCCGGTAACGATACGTTACAAGGCGGTTTAGGTAACGATACTTATGTAGTCGACAGCAAAGGCGATAAAGTGATTGAAGCCGTGAATGCCGGTAATGATACGATTCTAGCTAGCCTAAGTTTAACCTTGCCAGCTCAAGTGGAAGCGTTAACCTTAACCGGCAATAAAGCCATTAATGCCACCGGTAATGAGCTAGCTAATCTGTTAACCGGTAACAAAGCCGCTAATAAGCTATCAGGCGGACTAGGCGCAGATACCATGGACGGTGGTTTAGGTAAAGATAGTTACACCGTTGATAACAGCGGTGATGTCGTCATTGAAACCTCGACCTTAGCCAGTGAAATCGACCAAGTTAATAGTTCGGTGACGTATAGCTTAACGGCTAATGTCGAAAAATTGACGTTAACCGGCACGAATGCAATTAATGGTTCAGGTAATGCGCTAGCCAACACGTTGATAGGCAATGCCAGCGCCAATACGTTAAATGGCGGTTCAGGTAACGATACATTAACCGGTGGTAATGCTAGCGATGTGTTAATCGGCGGAGCTGGCGCAGACAGCATTAACCTCACCGAAACTGTTGCGGCAACCGATACCATTAAAATAGCGGCAGG
>NZ_LAJX01000230.1 GCF_000963695.1 Methylocucumis oryzae | reverse complement strand
TTTTCCTATAGCCCGCCCAATTTGAGAACCGTAGTTCGTCTCCGGGTCGTCATCTCGGCATGGATTGCCAAAAACACAGGGGGACTTGAAGAGCGCCATCCATGGCACTGGATTCCGGCAATCCATGCCGGAATGACGGGTATGTAAAACTATGGCTTTCTGATTGGTCGCGGTTTATCAGTCATAAAATTTTGATAATCTAATCCGTCAATATCTTCGGCAATACCCGCTAGTGCTTGTAACATATCGTCAATACGAAAATACCATTCCCTAGACGACATCAATCACTTCCTTAAGTATTTGTTCTTTTAACGGGCTTTTTAACGCGGAATAAGTGACCAAATCTACTTTTTGGTTTAGCCATTCCTGTAAACAATTTTTTACCGTCAAGAAATGAAATAAGCCCACTGGCTTAGCAAATTCGATAAGTAAATCTACGTCGCTATTCGCTGTTGCTTCATCTCGCGCGACTGAACCAAATAAACCTAACGATTTCACTGCATAGTGGTTATACAACTCTTCTTGATGAGCATGAATGATCTGTACAACTAAATTTTTATGCATATTTTTTCCAAAATAAATTCAATATGGCTTTGTTCAAAAATATCAAGCAACGGTAACTGATAAACCTCTTCTCAATCACCAATATTACTCTAAAGTGTGAGGTTTTAACTTATATGCGCTACGGATGATTTTCATGCCTTGCTCCTGCATTGGCTTTATTCAATATTTTGTATCTGTTCGCGCATTTGTTCTATTAACACTTTTAATTCTATTGCGATTTGAGTCATTTCTTTATCAGCCGATTTTGAGCCTAATGTATTGGCTTCACGATTCAGCTCTTGCATTAAAAAATCCAAGCGCCGACCTACGGGTTCAGATTGCTTTAATACTCGTATCACTTCATTGCTATGTGCTTGCAATCTGTCCAGTTCTTCTGCAACATCGAGTTTTTGCGTTAATAAAACCAGTTCTTGCTCTAGTCTATCAAAATCGGGCTGAGCCACTAATTCAGCAATTTTGTCTTTTAGTTTGTTACGCAATGCCAGTAATACTTCTGGAATGCGTTTTTGTGCTAAGACGATAAGTTCTTGAACTTTCTGACAACGGTCGTCGATAACAGCGCGTAATTGCGCACCTTCCCTTGCTCTCACCTCGACAAAATGACCTAATGTCTTTGTTAACAATAAGCGTACAGCCTGCTGAATCTCGTCCTTGTCGGTATCGGGTTCTTGTTGAATACCTGGAAACGCTAATATGTCTAAGGCAGAGAAACTCAATGCCGCAGGCATAAGTTGTTCGATTTGGGTGGTTGCATTTAATAAGGCTTGTACAGCATCCATATTAACCGTTAACACCTGACCATCTTTACTTTGTTTTTTATAATTAATCGTACATTCCACTTTACCTCGGCTAATTTTCTCAGCAATCATTGCGCGTAAATCGGCTCCATGAAGCGCAAAACGCTCAGGAATTTTAATACTAATATCACAATATCGGTGATTAACAGAGCGCAATTCGCAATACAATGTTAAATAACTTAATTCGGTTTCATTAGCCGCGTAGGCTGTCATGCTCTTAATCATTTTTCACCTTAGGAGGTCATATATCAGTGTGGTGTTAAACAGAGAGGTAAAATTCAAAAAACCGTGCAGCCTTAGATATATCAAACGTAGTGGCTTTCAGGAAAAGTGGTGACGCTTTGTCACAAGCACTATACTATGGTTTAGCTAATCCTACTAACTACTGCCTGTTAACGCGGAATAAGCCTAATGCCCACGTTGCTGTATACTGTGCTGCTTTTATTTTCGTAGGACATTAAAACATGAGACCCAGCGGACGCAATCCGAACCAATTAAGAGACATAACATTTACTTGTGGTTATACCAAACATGCAGAAGGCTCTGTTTTAGTTGAGTTTGGCGATACTCGAGTGCTATGCACCGCCAGCGTCGAACGCTCAGTACCAAAATTTTTTAAAAGGTAAGAATGAAGGCTGGGTAACCGCTGAATATGGCATGTTACCTCGCTCTACCCATAGTCGTATTGGTAGAGAAGCAAGTCACGGCAAACAAGGTGGCAGAACCTTAGAAATTCAACGTTTAATCGGGCGCTCATTAAGAGCCTCTATGGATTTAAGTGCCTTAGGCGAACATACTGTCACTATAGACTGTGATGTGCTACAAGCGGATGGCGGTACGCGCACGGCATCTATTACTGGTGGCTTTGTTGCGTTATCGCTCGCCGTACACAAAATGCAAAAACGCAAACAAATTAAAGTGAATCCTATCTACGGCCAGATTGCATCGGTATCGGTTGGAATTTATAACGGTATTCCTGTATTAGACTTAGATTATGATGAAGACAGTCATGCAGAAACCGATATGAATGTGGTAATGAATGATGCGGGCGCGTTTATTGAAATTCAGGGCACGGCTGAAGGACATGCGTTTAGAAAAGACGAATTAGATGCCATGCTTGCCCTAGCCAGTGGTGGTATTCAGCAATTAATTGAAAAACAACGCCAAGCATTGGAACGCGCTTATGGATAAGCTTATGCAACGCTTAGTGCTTGCGAGTAACAACCAAGGCAAAATTGGTGAAATTAAAGCGCTCTTATCTGGCATTGAGGTGTTAGCGCAAACCGAGTTTGGTGTGCCTGAATGTCCGGAACCTGCATTAACTTTTGTCGAAAATTCGCTGTTAAAAGCCCGTCATGCAGCAACATACTGCCAACTGCCAGTTATCGCTGACGATTCGGGATTAATTGTTCACGCATTAAATGGTCAACCCGGTGTGCGTTCTGCTCGCTATGCCGGTGATAACGCTAGCGACCAAGACAATAACGACAAGCTATTATCCGAACTCAGTCTTATTGAGCGCGAGCAACGATTAGCGCAATTTGTCTGTGTTATGGTGTTATTAAGACATGCCGATGACCCTTGTCCGCTTATTGCTCAAGGCGTTTGGCAAGGCGAAATTGCGATGACGCCACAAGGCGATAATGGCTTTGGTTATGATGCATTATTTTGGCTGCCAGAGCTTAACTGTACCGCCGCGCAACTATCTAATACGCAAAAAAACCAACTAAGTCATCGTGGTCAAGCATTAAGACAGCTCCGTAACGAGATACTTAAGCAAACCTTATCGTTTTAACTGCTTACAGCCATGTCGTTTTATTAAGATTATCATCCCTTACCTAGCCATGAACCACGCGCAAAATGCTTCTGTTCCCGTTTATGCGGCTGTTATTGCCGAACGCTTTGCCACGAATGTTTTAGCGATTTCACGTTTAGGTAATGGTTTAATTAACGATACTTATTTAGTGCGTAGCACCGAGCAGTCATTTGTGTTACAAAAAATTAATACCTCGGTGTTTCCTAAGCCACAGGCGATTATTGAAAATTTTTTGTTAATTTCTGAACATATTCGCTTAAAGCCTAAGGCTCGTTTGCAAATACCCACCTTAATGCTTACCCAAAATGAAGAACTTTGGGTCATTGATGATACGGGTGAGTTCTGGCGCGCACAAAGCTTTATTGCTGATACCTATAACTTTGACGCTCTACAATCGCCTAAACAAGCCATACAAACCGGCTTAGCGCTAGGACATTTTCATTTTTTGTTCAGTGATTTACCAACGTCGTTACTGAATGATACCCTACCGGGTTTTCATATCACGCCGGGTTATTTAGCGACTTACCACAGTATTGCGAATACCCCATACGCAAGAAGTGCTTTTTGCGAGCGTTTTATTGAGCAATTTGCACCAGAAGCGGATAAATTAGAGCGCGCTAAACAACAAGGCATATTACCAATGCGCGTAATTCACGGTGACCCTAAACTGAATAATTTTTTATTTAATCAACCAGGACAAGCGATTAGCTTAATTGACTTAGATACGGTTAAGCCAGGGTTGCTGCATTATGATATAGGTGACTGCTTGCGCTCCTGTTGTCATAACCACGATGACGATAGTTTTAATCTCGACTATTGCACACTTATTTTAGAGGCGTATTTATCGGAAATCGGCAGTATTTTTTCCAGTGCTGATTTTGATTATCTACACATCGCTATTCGTTTAATCCCTTTCGAACTCGGCTTAAGGTTTTATACCGACCATTTACTCGGTAACCGATACTTCAAAACGCAATATGCTTGTCAAAACCTAGAACGAGCAGAAGCGCTATTTCGTCTATGCGCATCAATCGATGCGCAACAAATCGCAATGAGCAAGATAATTAAACAGTTAGCCAAGGCTTCAATCTGACAATGACACAGTCAATATCCCATAACCGGCAGGATTTATTTGGCCTAACACTGGTGTTATTAGGCGCATTAGGTTTTTCTAGCAAGGCCATTATTATCAAACTGGCGTATTCTGCGTCTGCTAACGTCGATGCTATAACACTAATGAGTTTGCGTATGGTATTTTCATTACCATTGTTCTTGCTCGTCGCGTGTTGGCATAACCGCAATCCCAATGTTATGCCGTTAAAACCTAAACAATGGCTAATGGTTAGCTTATTGGGCGTATTAGGCTATTATTTATCCAGTTATTTAGATTTTACCGGGCTATACTACATTTCAGCGGGGCTTGAGCGCATTATTTTATTTTTGTATCCAACGTTTTGTTGTACTGTTTACCGCGTTGATTTACAAACGCGCAATCAAGCTGACAACAGCACTGGCGTTAATGCTGTGCTACGCCGGCATGATTTTAATCTTCATAGAGCAATTATCGCTGGACTCCACCGATATAGTCTTTGGCTCAAGCCTGGTTTTATTGAGTGCGCTGATTTTTGCTTTTTTCACGATGGGCAGTGGTGTCATGACACATAGCATAGGTTCAACCCGATTTACCGCTTACACTATGTCAATTGCCGGTATTGCTACGCTGATTCATTTCGCAGCCAGTCATCCTATTAACCTGATAGCACTACCAAGCAAGGTCTATTATTTAGCATTGTTTATGGCCGTATTCGCTACCGTAATACCAGCCTTTTTCATGAATGCCGGTATTCGCCGTATTGGTGCTGGACCTGCGGCCATTATTAGTACGACAGGCCCAATAGGCACGCTCATACTCGCGTTTTTCATTCTGCGTGAAACTATTACAGTTAACCAGTTAGCCGGTACTTTGCTGGTATTAACAGGCGTTTATGTGATAGGCCGCGTTAAATGATAACTAGCACACCACTCGTCTTTAACCTTTTTGCTTGCTCTTATCGTGTCACCGAATGCAATGATTAAATTTACTAAAATGCACGGTCTTGGTAATGATTTCGTCGTCATCGATGCAATTAACCAAACCATAGAATTAACCGCCGAACAAATCCGCAAATTATCAGATCGCCATTTCGGTATAGGCTTTGACCAATTATTGCTGGTAGAACCTCCTGTCAGCGACACGGCCGACTTTAAATACCGTATCTTTAACGCTGATGGCAGCGAAGTCAGTCAATGCGGCAATGGCGCGCGTTGCTTTGCCCGCTTCGTACGCGATAAAGATCTGACCGCACAAAAACGCATTTGCGTAGACACTCATGCGCAGCAACTCGTGTTATATATCGGCGATGATAATTTAGTGAAAGTCAATATGGGGGTACCTAAACATGCACCGTCAGAGATTCCCTTATTAGCCGATCAAGAAGCCAAATTTTATACGGTGACGATTAATGATACAGAAAAAGCATTTGGTGCGATTTCTATTGGTAATCCTCATGCGGTTATTCAAGTTAACGATATTAAAACCGCACCTGTTAATGAACTAGGCAGAGCCTTAGAAAGCCATGCTATCTTTCCAGAGCGTGCCAATATCGGTTTTATGCAAATCATTGATAGAACGCATATTAAGCTAAGAGTCTTTGAGCGCGGTGCTGGAGAAACGTTAGCCTGTGGTAGTGGCGCTTGTGCGGCTGTCGTAGTAGGCATAGAACAAAATCTGCTCGATCATGACGTATCGGTGGAATTGCCAGGCGGTGAGTTAAAAATCGCCTGGGCAGGTCGTGGCGAACCGGTATTTATGACGGGGCCTGCGGTGCCTGTTTTTGATGGTCAATTTTCTATCAACAATAAAGCCTTTGGTCCAGGTATTTCAGCTAGTCAGGTTGAATTGTATTTGCAAAAACACCCTGAATTTTTTAATGAACATTTAGAATTACTTGAAAAAATAACCATTCCGCATCCCAGCGGTAATGCGATTTCATTAATTTCTAAACAATTGGAAATGTTCCGTAGCCGTCATCACGAAATGGAAAGCCAATTGACGACGTTAATCGATATTGCGCGTGATAACGATACGGCAATCATGCGTATGCACAAGCTGACCTTAGCGTTACTCGACGCCTCAACCCTAGAGGAAGTATTAGAAAATCTGACCATTGTGTTCAACGATTATTTTTTCACCGATTTTTTCGCGCTAAGAATTGTAGGCAACAGCCCTAGCCCTAACTTAGAAGAAATTTTTATACCACGCGGCAGTGAACACTTAGTACCTTTTCTGAAAGAACTGAACAATCACACGCCTTCTTGTGGTATGCCTACATTGGCTCAAGCGCGCGTGTTATTTGATGGTGCAGCAGCCGATGTTAAGTCTTGTGCCATTATTCCTATGTGTTTTACTGAGCTTGAAGGCATTCTCGCCATAGGTAGCCGGGAAAAAGACCGCTATCATTACAGTATGGGTAATGTGTTTTTAACTCAAATGAGCGAATTAATCGGTACGCGTTTAATCTCATTATTACAAAAGCTATGACCTTGCTCGCTGACGACCCGTGGATTGCGCAGTACATTGATTCGTTAGCGAGTGCAAAGCGAAACTCGGAACATACGCTTAGCGCTTACCAACGCGATCTCAGACAATTTAGTGACTATTGCCAACAGCAAGGCATTGAGGGTTGGCAAGCGGTTAATACTAAGCATATACGCGCCTATATCGCCAAACTACATAAAAGTGATGCTAGCGCTAAAACGTTAAGACGAAAGCTATCGGCTATTCGGAGTTTCTTACGTTTTTTACAAACCCAACTGGTATTAGACCAAAACCCGGCGCAGTATGTAAGAACGCCCAAACTTGCCAAAACCTTGCCCAAAATCATGGACGTTGATCAAATGCAAGGCTTGCTCGATGCCGGCGCTGAATCATGGCTTGATATTCGCGATGTTGCCATCTTTGAACTGTTTTACTCATCAGGACTACGACTGAGTGAACTGACCTTACTCGATGTAGCTGATTTGGATTTAATTGAGCAATCCGTCAAAATACGTCATGGTAAAGGTAACAAACAACGGCTGTTACCAATAGGTAGCAAAGCCTGTAAAGCCATTACTCTCTGGCTAAGTTATCGCACTAAACTCGCTAAACCCGATGAAACAGCCGTGTTTATTTCCAAACGAGGTACGCGCATTAGCCAACGCAATATCGAATTAAGACTTAAACAATGGTGTGTTAAGAAGCAAATTCCTAACAGCGTACATCCACACATGTTAAGACATTGCTTTGCTAGTCATTTTTTAGAATCAAGTCAAGACTTACGTGCCGTACAAGAAATGCTAGGTCATAGCAGCATCGCCACAACCCAAATTTATACCCATTTAGATTTTCAACATCTCGCTAATATTTATGATAAAACCCATCCCAGAGCGAAAAAAAAGTCAACCGATGATAAGCGCATTAGGCAAAATATTGAAAAACCTGATAACATGTCATAAGTTTTTTCACAGTTTTCATAGTGACAGATTCTTACTTCGTAAAGGTACAAAAATGGCGTCTAACGATATACATGATGTAAAATCCAGAGGCATACTTTGGGGATTCGGTGTTTTTACTAGCGTCGTCATGGTCGTCTTAGTCGTTTTAGGTGCTTGGTGGGGAAGCGAACCCGGTCAATTCAACATTATTGACGAAGCGGAAAAATATGCCAAAGAAACGCATGAGACCGAGCAACTCCCCGTCGGTTATGTGTACACCAATACCTTAGCCCATATTGCCGAAGTGCTACTACATAAACCTGGTGGCTATATCACCAACGACGTCGGCCCGCCGGGTGTATTATTAGACAACGTACCTAACTGGGAATTTGGCGCCTTAGTTATGTTACGCGACGCCACTTCGGCACTTAGAAACCACTTCTCACGCGATCAATCGCAATCTCAGGAAGACCCTGACCTTGCAACCGCAGAACCGTATTTTTATTTTGAAAACGATTCCTGGGCTTTACCATCGACCGAAGCTGAATATCAAAAAGGCATAGAAGGCTTACATAAATATATGGAGCGTTTTTTCACACCATGAAGGTAGTGTTAAAAAAGCGCAATTTTATCCTAGAGCAGATAACTTATGGCAATACACCGAAGTGGTCATTAAACGCTTAGGTGGTCTTTCTACTCGCTTAAGCGCTAATAGCTCAAGTTCTAACCTTGGCCCAGGATTAACGGATCTTGAACGACAAGAAGCCGAAAAAATAGGCACTCCTACTGCTAAAGTGACTTGGCTTGAAATCGATGACGTCTTTTACGAAGCGCGTGGCGCAAGCTGGGCTTTGTTACACATTTTAAGAGCCGTTCGTCATGATTTTAGAGATATTTTGTTAGACAAAACGCGCAATGCGTACCGTTGAGATTATGATTAAGGCGCTAGAAAATTCATTACAACCTATTTTCAGCCCTATGATATTAAACGGCGATGGTTATGGCTTATTTGCCAACTACTCGCTCACTATGGCTAATTATATTGCTAGATGTAATGCATCAGCTTTAGATTTACGCGACATTATGAACCGTGGGTAATTACGTGGACGAACAACTCAATGAAAATTTAAAACAACTCAGCACTTGGAAACGTATTTTCTTCATGCTGATTTTCTCCATCATAGGCGAATTAATACGCATGTTGCTATGGGCCGTTATCCTATTACAAATCGTATCTAGCCTCATCACGGGTAAACCTAACAGCAATATTTTAAGTTTTGGCCGTAACTTATCGTTATATAGCTATCATATTTTACTGTTTATGACGTATAACACCGATACCGTGCCCTTTCCTTTTTCTGAATGGAGTATGACGGAGCAATTAGATAACGCTAAGCCATATCCCACTAACAACTCTTCATCTAATTAAGCTGAAGCGACTGGCCGTTTATTGATAACAGCCAGTCGCCTAAACAGCTGCTAATCAATTTGCTCTTCGTCGTCATCAAGCACGTCATCTGCTTCAATAAACTCTTCTACATCACCGGTAATCAACGACTTTAGGTACTTATACAATTGCCTCGCTGAACGCGGTGGTTTACCTGTTGTTGATTCTTTTTGCGCATTTCTTAGCAACTGCCTCAAGTGCTGCCTATCGGCATCAGGATAGTCATCAATTAGCTCAGTTAAAGCATCATTACCCTCTTTTAGTAAGCGATCACGCCAACGCTCGGCTACATGATGCTCTCGTACTGCGTGAGCGGATTTATGTTCAAAACGCGCTATTTTTTCGATAATCGGCGCCGCATCTATTTTATACAATTGCCCAGCAATATATTTCAACAAGCGCTTTCTTGCGCCTTTTGGTGGCATATCAGCCGCTTGTATAACACCTTTATGAATCTGCTCTGGCAAATCCAAACGACTGGATTTGCGCTAAAGTTAAACCGGATATTTTTTCACCCAAGTCAAACATCGCGGCAATTTCTTGCTTTATGCGCGTCTTATTTGGACGCACCGCATATTCAACTTGCTCTTCCTCAGGAATAAAAAAATCGTACTCTATTTCGATTTCATCAAACTCTTCGCTCATAAATCACCTTTGCCAACAGTAATGGCTTGCCAAGCTGCCAGCTTGTCAGAAAAACTCAACGCCGCATAAGCAGGACTCGTCGAGGGTAAACGTTGATATATTAATTCGGGAAACTGACTACCTAGCTCTTTCAACACATGACGCTTAAATAATTTCTCCGCACCACCGCCATTAAAATAAACCACGCTAAGCTTAGGATGGGCAGAAAAAAACGCACTAAAATCATTTACGATAATCGTAGACTGCTCGATTGCTGCATCTAAGCTTCCAGGCCTAAAGCAACTTTGTAGCACATCCCAAAGCGCAATATCGTTACTAAGCAAACACTGTTTACGCTGACTATAATCAGCCGTTAAGTTACAACCCAATAAAGTTGCCATAATAGGCCAAAATGCATTTCTAGGGTGGGCATAATATTGCTGTTGTCTTAACGATTCTACGCCAGGCATCGTACCTAAAATTAATATGCGTGCGTTGTCACTGACAATAGGCGGAAATCCAGTAATTGCAGGTAATTTATCAGTCATGAGTCTTTATTTAATAACAGATAATGCGATAATGCCCAGCCAATTATTTTAAGGAAAGCACACTGATGTGGTTTAAAAATCTCTATTTGTTCAAACTCTCCGAACCTTTTGCATTAACCGCTCCACAATTACAACAACAACTAGAAAATATTGCGTTTAGACCTTGTGCACCGCATGAGGAAGCCAATATTGGCTGGACTTCACCTATGCCTGGCGCATCCAACGAACTCACCTATGCCATTAACGGCTTTATGATGATTTGCGCAAAAAAGAAGAACGCGTATTACCTTCTCAAGTTGTTAATGAAATGCTACAAGAGAAAATTCAAGAAATAGAACTACGCGAGGCACGTAAGCTGGCCAAAAAAGAACGTACCGCACTTAAAGACGAACTTATCTTTGACTTATTGCCTAAAGCCTTTACTTTTTCGCGTAAATATTATGCGTATATCGACACACAAAACGGTTGGATTGTCGTTGATTGCTCATCGGCCAAAGTTGCCGAAGACTTACTGAGTTTGCTGCGTAAATGTTTAGGCTCACTACCTGCTGTTCCCATTAACACCGTTAATAAACCTAGTCTTGTTATGACTGAATGGTTGAATCAGCAAACCTTACCCGGCGATATTCAACTTGAAGACGAATGCGAATTACGTTCAGTCGAGGAAAATGCAGCCAGTGTACGCTGTAAACGCCATGAACTCATCGTACCGGAAATTAAAAACCATTTAGATAGCGGTAAGGTCGTTATTAAACTCGCGTTAAATTGGGCCGATAGACTGTCATTCGTATTAGACGAACAGTTAGCCGTTAAGCGTTTACGCTATTTGGATTTAATTCAAGAACAAAGCGATGGCATAAATGCTGAAACCGAAGCCGAGCAATTCGACGCTGATTTTGCCATTATGACGGCAGAATTTTCTGGATTTATTGCACGTTTAACTGAGTTATTCGGGGGCTTACAAGCCGTATAAAAAAAGCCCGATGGCATAACCATCGGGCTTTTTCAATTCTCTAAAATGAGAAAATTATTTCATCATTTTACGTTTGAACATGTCGTTCAATTTTTCATTGGTTTCTTGAGCGTATTGAGCAGCGCGGTTAGCAGCAGACTCAGCAGCAGCAGCTCTTGAAGCAGCATCGTTAGCTGCGCTTTGTGCACTAGCAGCATCAGAAGATGCTTGAGCTACAGATGATTTCAAGCTGTCGATTTGTGACTGTAAGTTTTCAATATCTGACGTGCTTGCACAGCCAGCAAACATGCTAACAGCCAACGCAATCATTGATAATTTAACTACTCTTTTCATGTCGTTTTCCTATAAAAGTGATTACTACAAAGTGTACAACTGATTTTCATTTTATCATCGTTTTTTACATTTTCCAGCTTTTATTTTATCTTGACTAGCGTACCGGTATCGACTAGTTGACTTAAATGGTCGATTTGACTGTTAGTTAGCGCAATACAACCATGCGTCCAATCAAAAAGTTTATGGATACTGGCATCAGCACTACCTAAACCATGAATGCCTATTTGTCCGCCTAAGGGTGTATTTTGCGGTGGAATTTGATGATTCATGTGAGCATAAACAATGCGGTCATAGGTGGGATAATCAATAATTCGCTTCGCTAAGGCGTTTTTAGCGTCTTCTACCGAGGGGTACGTCAACCCTAAAAAGCGTTTAAACGAACTCTTCTCACCTATCCAGCCAATTCTATATTCGCCATGCGGGGTAATATTATCACCTCTATGCATTTTAGTACCTGCACCACCTCGACCAATCGCGATATGGTCTAGGGTTTCTATGGTAAAAGGACCTTTTTTCACCTCAATTTTACGGGCTTTAGTGTCCACTAATAACCAAATATCATCGGGAAAATTAGAATGAGTCGCCGCATGAGTAGAAGCGAATACAAAAAGTCGTTAGAAAAAAAACTAAGAAAAATTTCACTCTCAACATAATAAAATTAACACCGGAAAAAAAATTTGTTGTACTTTATTGCTTACACCATGTCACTACCACAAAGGATTTTTCATTATGCAAATAACAACGATAACAACACACGCGTATAACGATCAAAACCCAGGGACTTCAGGGCTTAGAAAAAAAGGTCACTGTATTTCAACAACCTCATTATTTAGAAAACTTTGTCCAATCCATTTTTGCTAGTTTGACGGATTATGCAGGAAAAACCCTCGTCATAGGTGGCGACGGGCGTTATTTTAACCGCACTGCGATTCAAATCATTATAAAAATGGCGGTGGCCAATGGTTTCGGCGAACTCATTATAGGTCAAAGCGGGATTTTATCTACCCCTGCGGCATCACACGTCATCCGAAAATATCAAGCCTTCGGCGGGATTGTATTATCCGCCAGCCATAATCCAGGTGGCCCTAACGAAGATTTCGGCATTAAATATAATACCAGCAACGGCGGCCCTGCCCCGGAAAAAGACACGGCTGCTTTTTATCAACATAGTCAAACCATTGAACACTATAAAATAGCGGAATTTGACGACGTTGACCTCGACACGTTAGGTGTATTCTCTATCGATAACGTCAAAGTCACCATCATAGACCCGGTCACTGATTATGCCGAACTGATGCAGTCTATTTTCGATTTTGCGTTACTCAAACAAAGCATTAGCTCAGGCTATATCAGTTTGTTATTTGACGCTATGCACGCCGTTACCGGGCCTTACGCTAAGCGAATTTTTGTTGATTTATTAGGGGCACCACCTGAATCAGTAATTAATTGCCAACCGTTAGAAGATTTTGGCGGTCACCATCCCGACCCTAATTTAGCTCATGCTAAAGAATTAGCCACTGTAATGTTTAGCGACCAGGCACCGACTTTTGGCGCGGCATCAGATGGCGATGGTGACCGTAATATGATTACCGGTGAGCATATATTTGTGACCCCCAGCGATAGCTTAGCTATTTTAGCCGCTAATGCGCAATTAATTCCTGCCTACAGCAAAGGCTTAAGCGGCGTGGCGCGCTCTATGCCAACAAGCCAAGCAGTTGATAGAGTAGCGGCTTATTTGAATATTCCCTGCTTTGAAACTCCAACCGGCTGGAAGTTTTTTGGCAACTTGCTAGATGCTGGCAAAATCACTTTATGTGGCGAAGAAAGCTTTGGCACAGGCTCGAATCATGTCAGGGAAAAAGATGGTGTATGGGCGGTGTTATTTTGGCTTAATCTAATCGCTAAAAAACGCCAAACTGTCGCCGAGATAGTGCATGACCACTGGCAGAAATTCGGTCGTGATATTTACTGCCGTCATGACTACGAGGCCGTCGATTCGACGATTGCCGCGACAATTATGCAACGTTTACGCGACTTAATCACTCAGCTTCCCGGCCAAACGTTCGGTCATTACGAAGTAAAATGCGCCGACGAATTTTGTTATCACGACCCAGTTGATGGCAGTATCAGTAACAATCAAGGCATACGAGTTATTTTCACCAATGGCTCACGTATCGTATTTCGCTTATCCGGCACGGGTACAGTGGGCGCAACGCTAAGAATTTACTTAGAAAAATATGAACCTGATTCGACTAAACATCAACAAGATAGTCAAGATGCATTAGCCGAAATTAATCGAATTAGCTGAAGAATTCTGCCAAGTTAAAACACTAACCGGCAGAACCGAACCGGATGTGATTACCTAAACTGAGTAGGTCGGGTTAGCCTGTAGCGGTAGCGAAAGGCGTAACCCGACATTATGTGAGCTACACACTGAAGACGGGACAGGGTGTTTAGAGCGACAGAAAACTGCTCCCGGCGTTTTTCTGCATTCACCACATCCTTGTGGCTTCAGGTGTCGGCAGTAGGGATGCTGCCGCCAAGCCTACAGGGACGTATTTACGACGTCCTCGGCAACTGCTCCTGCGTTGCCCTACTACA
>NZ_LAJX01000023.1 GCF_000963695.1 Methylocucumis oryzae | reverse complement strand
TCTTGGATCACTAAGTGGAAGATGTTTTTTGCTATATCTATGCCTATAGTTCGCATTGCTGTGTCCATGATGAACTCCTTAATAATTTGAGATTATGTACTCAAAGTTTATATCAATTTGCTAAGTGAGGAGTCCATGTCATCATCCTATGGCCCTTTTTCAATTTTCGGGGAGGTAGTGAGAACTACCGCATAAATCAACAACACCTTCTTCACAATGCACTCAACCGATAAATTACAACAATTCTTGCCTTCCTTGGCGCGCGGCGTCTACCGGTTTAATCAGCAATTGGGCGCTTACCTGCAAGATGCCGACACAAAAGGCTTTATCGAAACAAAAAAAGCATTCTTACCGCGCCAGTATAGAGATGCAATCGAAAAAATGACTTGAAAGATTTTCTAGAAACAAGGGTCGGCACACTAGAAAATAACATAGTGCAAAATATTCAACAGTTAGCGACTGTTGGGAGCGACTTAAAATACCAAGCCTCTACGCATTTTGAAAATATCAACGCCGATTTATTGGCTTTTCGGACAGAAATTCAACAGCAATTAATACTCAAGAAGACGAACTCAATGGCTGTTTAGATAGGCACATTGAAGCTAATAAACAACATGCCGCCGACCTTAAAAGACATTTAGAAGCAGCATTAAAAAATGCTTTCAGACAAATTGAAGACGCTTTGGTACAGAAGATTGATAACAAGTTCGACCTAATTACCCAAGACCAGACGCGCTTTATTGAACGCCAAACCGCTTTAATCAACAACAATGCGCAGCAAATCGACCAGTTGCAGCGCATTTTTGATATTCAACGTGGCGAAATCGCCCAAGTTAAGCAAGATATTCTCAATGCTGCAAGACCTTCATTTCCTTGGCTCCGGAAGGACTCGAACCGCCGACCTAGTGATTAAAAGTCATTAACTCTCCCAAGGCAATAACCCGGTTGCGACATACCGTTTGATTTTGTTTAACGTTTCGGGATTGGCAAACATCGCACGGTTAGCGTTTATTGCGGTGCTGCGGTTATGCTCTAGCGCAGGATAAAGTTGGTTGATATAGCGCTTATAGTTTGCAATGCCGGTTTTTGATAAATGCCGTAAACGCAATAAATGTATTCTAAGCAATGAAGCGCTGTTGGCATCGCTAGCATCGACTAAGCCCCAAGCTAACGCCAGTTCCGTGTTAATTGGTTTTGTGCTTAGCGTTAAATAATGTGCTTTTTGCAGACCAATTCGGCGGATTAAAAACGGTAATACGCAAGCGGGATATAAATCGAATAATAATTCCGATAAGCTGAATTCAGCGCTGTTATCCGCTAGCACAATGTCACAGGCCGCGACTAAGCCGACGCCTCCGGCATTGGTTTTGCCTTTAACATGGGCAATGCTGACAAAATCTCCCGACGCTAATTGTTGTAATAAGCTGTAATAAAGTTCTGGGGTTTGTGTGGGAGTATTCGTGGTTTGTAGGCCAGAAAAATCAGCGCCTAAGCAAAAATAGTCCGGCATTCCTTCTAGCACGACTATATGAGCCGATTCGCTCAGCGCCGCTAAGGCTTGTAAGCATTCGGTTAACATCTGGTCGTTAATCGTGTTGCCTTGGGCTGGGTTATGCAGTTGTAGATAACAAACTGGCGGCTCTAAACGCAGCTTAATCGCTTGATAGCTCATGCCTATACCGGCGTCACTTCGACTAATGCGAAATAACCGTTGTAACCGTTTAAATATATCGCGGCTCTATGGCCAAATAACAACATGGCTTCCGTTTTCGTCGTTAAAGGTTCGTCATAGCCGGCGACATTGACTTTGGTACCAATGGGGTAGCGTTGATTCCATGCAGCAATCATATCGGTGGCACTTAGCGGTTTAATAGGTGTTTGCGCGGTCGTTGCTTGTGTACTGGCATAATACTCTTTAATGCTAGGTATTAATTTACTTAACACATTACCTGGGCCTACTTCAGTAAAGTCGGTTACGCCTTGTTGTAACAAATACAGGATGCTGTCTTGCCAGCGTACTGAGTGATTGATTTGTTGCGCTAACAGGTCTGCTATCGCGTGTTGTGGATAGGGTAGGGCATTGATGTTGGCGATGACGGGTATGGTGAGTGTAGCGAAATTAACGCTTTGTAAATACGCGCTAAATTCAAGCATCGCAGCTTCCATATAGCGCGAATGAAATGCACCGCTGGTATTGAGCGGAATAAAGCGAATCTGACCGTTATCAAAACAGGCTTGAGCTTCGGCTATGTCATGTTCTAAGCCAGATAAAATGGTTTGGCTAGGCGAATTATAATTGGCGATGTCTATGCCAGTTAAGCCGTGTTTTTGTAATATTGCGTGAATGTCTTGTTCGTTTGAGCCTAATACCGCAGCCATTGCACCTTTAGGCGCTTGGCTCATTAATTCGCCGCGCTTTTTTACCAATGTTAAACCATCGGCAAAACTTAACGCGCCTGCGCTTTCTAACGCGTTATACTCGCCTAAGCTATGACCTGCTACAAAATCAGGCGTGATGCCGGTTTGCTTAAGCTGGTGTCTATAGCTTAACGCATTCACGACATACAGTGCAGGCTGGGTGTATTGGGTTTTATGCAACACTTGATTGGGGTCGTTAACGCATAAGTCTTTAATCGAATACCCTAACAGGCTATCCGCTAATTCAGTGAGTTCAGGAAATTCAGCGAATAAAGCTTCTCCCATACCTTTAAATTGTGAGCCTTGACCGGGGAATAAGTAACATTGCATAGGTGTTGTTTATAAAGTAGTGGGTTGAAAAGGTAGACGATGCCTACTTAACGAAGTGACTAATAACCAAAAACCTCTGTATTTTCAGTATGAGTGATGCCGGTTAATTGTATGCGAGCGCTAGTATTATCGTCGCTAATATTAACCAGGGTGGTACCCGTAGTCGTTTGTGCTGAATTGCTATCGCCATCGCTAAACAACCAGTCAATGCTGACGGTATCGGGTGGGTTAATCGCGGTATTTTGATAGGCAATAGAGGCTAAGGCTTGGTTAACGCGTTGTTCGGTTGCGTTGGCGTTAAATTCTATTGTTAATACGCCTTGGCTATTGTTAACCGTACCAATCACTACACCGTCAATAAGCGCTTGTTTATTACTAAAACTTAACTCACCTTGGGCGGAAAAGACATCTTGTGCCTTAGCTAATCCGTGGCGCGATACTTGGATACTTGCGCCTTGGTAGTGGCCTTGAGCGCTGAGTTCGGTATCGTAAATAACAATATTGCTATTTAATACTACAGCTGCGCCATGACTAACATAACTAATCTCATTGTTAGCCGTGTTAATCGTGCCAAAATAGCCATCTAAGCGGCCGTCGCTAAGGTAGCGCACAACCGTCGCTTGACCGTCACTGATGCCAGTGACTACGATTTTGCCATCGCTTTGTAGTGTTAAGTCATAGGCTAAGTCGTTGCCACCCGTTGATAAGTCCGAGATGACATACCCAGTTCCAGCAAAACTGGTATCTAATGAGCCATCATTGTTATAACGAGCAACGGCAAAATCCCATTGCCCGTTATTAAAGCTAGAACCGGCGACAAGGATTTTGCCATCAGTTTGGAGCGCTATGGCTTGTGCTTTATCTAATCCGGCGTTGAAGTCGGTGGTTAGCTTACCATCATCACTAAAGCTGTTATCTAAAGAACCGTCGCTGTTATAACGTGCTAGTTCAAAATCTGCCGATGTGTTGCTGAAGTTGTAACCAGCCACGACTAGCTTGCCATCCGCTTGTATTGCTAAATCTTGCGCCCAATCGGTTTTGCCGTCGAAGTCGGTGCTGACTTTACCTGCGTTACCAAAACTAGTGTCTAATGTACCTTGCGAAGTGTAGCGCACCAGTTGAAAGTTAGTGTTAGCGCTTTGGTAATCATAACCAGCGACGACAATTTTACCGTCGTCTTGTAGCGATACGGCTTGGCCAAACTCAGCACCACCATCAAGGTCGGTGTTGAGTTTACCATCCCCAGAAAAACTCGTGTCTAAAGAGCCATCTTGGTGGTAGCGTGCTAACGCAAAATTTTCACTTTTGCCATTGCTGCTAAACCCCGCAACGATTATTTTGCCGTCGGTTTGAGTTGCAACACTATAAGCACGGTCGCCAAAGAGAGCAGTATTGGCTTGACCAAAATCGGTAGTGACTACACCTTGCTCACCAAAGCTGGCGTCTAATTGGCCATTCGCTAAATAACGTAATACTGCAAAATCATAGTTAGAGGCGGTTAAGCTAAAACCAGTAACGAGTAGGTTGCCATCATCATCGATGCTGAGGTCAAATGCTCTATCATCGACACCGGCTAAAGCTGTTAACACGGTGCCGGTTTGGTTAAATTCAGTATCTAAACTGCCATCGCTGTTATAACGCACTAGCGCAATTTGTGCGCCGTTGCGGGTCTCGCTGTAACCGGTGATAACGATTTTACCATCGCTTTGCAGGCTTACCGCTTGTCCCCAATCGTTGTAAGCGCCTAATGTTGTGGTAACGATACCGTCACCTGCTTGCATAAATGTCGGTGCGCTATTGGCGCTGGTGACACTTAGCGTGAATTGGTCGCTGGTTTGCGCGCCGGCTTTATCGGTGACGATGACGTCTATGGTGAGGTCACCGACGTCGCTTGCGCTAGGTGTACCGGTAAATAAGAGTCCTTTAGCATTAAAGTTAAGCCAGGCGGGTAGGGCAGAGCCATCGCTTAAAGTAGCTGAATAGCGTAACGTGTCGCCGCTATCTACATCAATAAAGCTAGCGCGTGGGATTCTGTAAATTAACGGATTATCGTAGATAACAGTTTGATTGTCTAAAGGTTCGGCAAGATAAGGTGCGTCATTAACTGAATTGACATCAATACGAAATAGATAAGCATCAGTAGAAAACGCCTGACCATCGCTGACTTTAAAATAAAAGTCACCATAATGGTCGCCGTAATCGTTGTTATCTGGCGTAAACATTAGCTTGCTGGCGTTAATATCATCAACGCTAATCACTTGGTCAACTGCGACATCGACACCGTCTAGCGTTAACAGGCCCCCTTGAGGCAATTGGGTAATTTTGACGGCTTGTAAGCTATCGCCCGCATCGCTATCGTTAAAACCAAACTGGTTTGTGGCAAAGGTTAGAGCATGGTCTTCATCAATATTATCGGTTTGATTGGCTGACGTAGGGGCTTTGTTGCCGTTAATATCGCTATCCGTCCAAATGGTATCGGTAAAGACGAATTGGTCAATTTTATAACTGTCATCATAGAAATAATATTGGATTTCTAACTCACTGTTATCAGTAAACGTGAACAATAAATGCGAGCCCTTTTGAGTAATCGCTTTTACATCACTAGAGGCATAATTCGTTAACACGACTTTGTCTATAGCTATGTCATAGTTATTATCGTAGTTAACAATAATGTCCTTACCGCTTTTTTTACTAATAACGTACGTGTCGTTACCATCGCCACCGTTTAAGGTATCATTGCCACTATAGCCGATTAAGCTATCGTCACCTTGACCACCGTGTATATAATCGTTGCCAGCACCACCTAATACACGGTCATTACCGGCTTCGCCGTACAGTCGATCAGCGCCTATTCCGCCTTCTATCGTGTCATTGAGTTCCGCACCTTGTAATGCATCGTCGCCGTCAAAGCCTTTAATGACATTATTAGTTAAGGTATAGCCGGTAATATTGTCGGCATAGACTGTGCCGATTAAGCCTAACGACTTAAGCGTTTCCCATGTCCATACCCGTCCATCGCTAAAGATGAATTTATCAATACGGTAATTTGCACTATAAAAAAAATCTTGGATAGTAATTTGTTGGTTACCATATTGAATGACTAAATCACCGTCGTTGTAATTGGCTCGGTCTGGATTTCGGTATTTAGCAGTAATATCGGCTGGGGTAAAAATCGGTAAATCGCACGATGTCGATACTACCATCGCTATCGCCATTGTAGATAACATCACTACCATCATTTTTGCCGATTAAATAAACATCGTTGCCTGCGCCACCAGCTAAGTCATCGTTACCAGTACCACCAATAATCTCATCGTTGCCGTCGTCGCCTCGTAAACGGTCGTTGCCAGCGCCGCCATCAACGGTGTCGCTAAGGTTTTGACCATTTAGATAATCATTGCCACCTAGACCTTTTAAGACGTTTTTTTCATTAGCATAACCTGAGAAAAAAAGTCGTCTAATTCCGTCCCCATTAACCCCAGTTTTTTTAACTGTTGCCAACCCCAGGTCACACCATCAGCAAACTCAATTTTTTCTACTCGAGAATTTTCACTATAAAAATAATCATGCAAGGTTAACTGACCACCGTTTGCATATTCTAAAATTAAATGACCGTTGTTGTAATTTGACTGAGAAGGGTCGCGGTATTTGGCTGTTATCTCGGTGGAGGCAATATTGGTGAATTTAACAATATCGATACCACCGCTAGAGTCATTGTCATAAATATCATCGTGACCGTCGCCTTTAGCGATTAAATAAGTATCGCTACCTTCATCGCCTTGCAGTTTGTCATTGCCTCGACCGCCATTTAAGCGGTCGTTGCCTTCGAAGCCGCGCAGCACATCGTTACCGTCACCGCCGAAAAGTGAGTCATTTAATTCTCTACCACCTAAGAAATCATCGCCGGCAAGTCCGTATAGCGTGTTGTTATCGTCTTTATAACCATAAAACGAATCGGCCAGCGACGTGCCTATTAGCCCCACGCTTTTTACGTCTTCCCAGCTCCAAGTGACGCCATCGCTAAAGATAAATTGTTCGATTTGATAGTTCGTATGAGCAAAATAATGATCGATAGTGAGTTTGTCGGTCTTACCATATTCTAAGACTAAATGACCGTTATTATTGTTGGCATAGCTGGTATCTCGGTATATGGCGCGAAGGTCGGTAGAGGCAATGTTAGTGAATTTAACGGTATCGATACTACCGTTAGAATCGACATCGTAAATTTCATCGTGACCGTCTCCTTTGGCGAATAAATAAGTATCTGCGCCTACACCTCCATCGAGATAATCATCACCGCTACCGCCGACTAATCGGTCATCACCGTCAATACCGTATAATTTATCATTGCCCGTACCACCTTCTAGCGTATCATTTAGTTCTCTACCTGATAAGGTATCATTTCCGTCTAAACCCGTTAAATGGTTATTACTGGTTGTGTAACCATAAAAGCTATCGTCGAATGCCGTGCCGACAAGTCCTAAAGCTTTTACGTCATCCCAGTCCCATACTACGCCATCGGCAAATTGGATTTCATCGATGCGGTAGTAAGGGTCGTTAAAGAAATAGTCGAGTCTGACTTGATGACCATTGCCGTATTGAATGAGTAAATCGCCACTATTATAGTTGCCATTGCTTGGGTCTCGGTATACAGCGGTTATATCAGTGGAGTTGAGCGCTTCAAATATTACAACATCGGTGGTTGCATCCGATACGCCATTGGCGATTTCATCTTGCCCACCGTCAGCGCTAATCACATAAGTATCATTGCCAAGGCCGCCGTCTAAATAGTCGTTGCCTGTACCACCAATTAGTCTATCGTCTCCCTCGTAACCGTAGAGCGTATCATTGCCCGCACCGCCGACTAGCGTGTCATTGAGCTCACGTCCGACTAAATAATCTTGCCCATCTAAACCAGTGATGTTATTAACTTGACCCTCGTAACCTCTAATGAGATCGTTAAATGCTGTACCGACTAAGCTTAAGTTTTTTAAATCGTCCCAGGTCCAAATAACATTATCAGTAAAACGAATCTCGTCTATTCGGTAGTAGTCACTATTAAAGTAATAATCAAGCGTAATTTGGCCACCGTTGCCGTATTGAACAATTAAATGACCATTGTTATTGTCGTTAGCGATGCTGGGATCGCGCAAGACAGCCGTTATCTCGGTACTCGCTAAGTCGGTGAATTGTATGGCATCAATATCGTTAGTCGAGTTTGAATTTTGGATTTCATCTTGACCGTCGGCTTTGGCAATTAAACACACATCACTGCCCGAACCTAAGTCGATAATATCATTGCCTAAACCACCAATGAATTTATCATCTCCGCCATAACCGACTAGATAATCATCGCCTAAGCCACCATTAATGGTATCGGCTTCATTCGAGCCATATAATTGGTCGGCATCATCAGTACCTTTTATTACTAGACCGGCTTTATTTTTTCGGATGATTAATAATTCAGAAATAGGCGCTTGACTCATAAGGTGACCTCGTTTATTTGTGTGTGGTGAGCAACGAACCGGCTTGCGCCGAGAACTATCTCACAAAATCTGTGCGGATATTACCCTTGGCGTTTAGTTTTTTTCAAACTATGCCGTTATTTGGATACCAACGTAAGGCAGGGCAGGGTATTCAGGGTGCATAACGCCAGGGATGGCGTGTAGTAGGCAGAAAACCGCTCCTGCGTTTTCTGCATTCACCACATCCATGTGGCTTAGCAACGCAGGAGCAGTTGCCGAGGAAGCCGTGAATACGTCCCTGTAAGCTTGGTGGCAGCATCCATGCTGCCAACACCTGCGCCCTAAATACCCTGTCCCTACTAAAGTGTATAACCCCGTCATTTCTGTGCCGATACCAGTACGCATAAGCCGGTAATCGAGTTTAAATAATAATACGTCCATAAAATTTCCGTGAGTTGTATGACGTTAAGTTGTCCGTGGTAAAACGCGGCATGGATTTTGTTAATCGTATGCAAAAAATGCCGTCCCCATATCGCTTCACTGGCATCTATAATTTCAATGTTACGAAAACCTGCCGCTTTAAGCGCGCTTTCGTATTCGGCAACAGTTTCGATATGGTTAGCAGGGCTTGGAAATACGGCGTGTTGGGCTAGACGGTCTGCTGAGGTAAATAACGTGTCCGATAATACTAAACGACCTTCGGGCTTTAACACTCTGAAGGCTTGTTCTAAGAATTTTTGCCGGGTTTCAAAATGGAAAGCGGCTTCGATGCAGATAATATTATCGAAAAAGTCGTTATCAAAGGTTAAATCGACAGCATTCATCACTAAAGCATGACACCCCGGCGCGTTTTTTTTGACTGTTTCGATTTGCTTGGCAGAAATATTAATGGCCCAAACCTGCTCTGCGGGATAATGATTTAACAAACGCTTAGTTGATGCGCCCATACCACAGGCAACATCTAAGATGCGCCCTGTTTTATGAGGGATGAAATCGAGTAATTTGTCTTGTAAGCGTTCTGACGCTTGGTGTTGAGTTAGCGTGGTGTCGTCCCAATAACCAATATTGCGAAATTCGCTGTTG
>NZ_LAJX01000229.1 GCF_000963695.1 Methylocucumis oryzae | reverse complement strand
TTTAACAAAAATTTGACTATTTTTTATACAAATTTACGCGTTATTGAAAAGTCAAATCCTATCGATTAATTTTTAAATGGCTCCCAAATTGAGAATTGCTGCTCATGCGCCATGCCATTGTTCCAAAAATCGATTGTGTTTTCAAAGCCTTACTCGGCGTTGAGGAAAACCAAAATCTGCTCATCCATTTTTTGAATGCATTGTTGGCTCAAGAGCTAATTAAGCCTATCGCTTCGGTGGATATTTTAAATCCTTACAACGACAATGAGTTTTTTAGCGATAAGCTCAGCGTGGTTGATGTAAAAGCTCAAGACCAACACGAGCGGTTGTATCAAATTGAAATTCAGCTCAGCAGTTATCGTCACTTACCTGCCAGAATGATTTACAACTGGGCTGATATTTATAGTCAACAGTTACAGTCAGGGCAAGACTATAGCCTGCTAAAACCGACTTATGCGATTTGGCTATTGGCAGAAAACCGCTCCCGGCGTTTTCTGCATTCACCACATCCATGTGGCTTTCAGATAACTTACTTACTGACGATAGCCACTATGCGCATCACTACAAACTCAGAGATGAACATGGTTGTTTATTAACTCAACATGGCGGCATCTGGATATTGGAATTAAACAAGTTTAACGCTAAACATATTGAGTCAGAGGAACAACGTTGGCTACAGTTTTTTAAAACAGGCGAGCAACTGAATGATGATGCGTTGCCAGATTGGATGACTACCGAGGAGATGAAACAAGCTATGAACACGTTAAGCCGTTTTTCCGAAAAAAAGAACGTGAGTATTTTAAATATCAAGCTAGGCAAGACTATCTGCGCGAACAACGGACGATTCAAAAGGAGCATGAGCAGACTGCACAGCAACTAGAGCAGGCCTCACAGCAATTAGAGCAGACGGCAAAAGAGTTGCAAGACTCTAGGCTTCGTGAAGAAGCGGCACAAAAAACGCGAAAGGGTTGCTTTACAGGAAAAAGCGGCCGCCTTGGCTGAAATTGAGCGCTTCAAAGCACAATTAGCGAATAAAGGCCAGTAGCCTTCCCTAGTTCCCACACACCTCGTCCAGCGGAACACTTTAGCGTAGGTTGGATTAGCGAAGCGTAATCCGACATAACGAGGCTACAAACATCTTGTAGTTTTGTGTTTGTGCAACTGGCTGGAGTTGATTTATTGAGATGGATGTATGCATTGTCACTTTTCCACCCCACAAAAACCAATGCATCAGCAGAGATAGGTAAGATTTGAAAGACAATAGCGTATACTTTGCGTTTTTAAACGACAGCCGCTTTCATCTATTGCGGTACATCCCTGTGAAAAATTGCCAGCCGGACGTGGGTTGCTGACGTTGTTAGAGCCGGTTAATTATGAAACGGCATTATTGTCTCAACCGGCATTGGCGGAAGATTGGTTAAAACCGGAAGAGGAGGAGGCATGGGCGCATTTACAGCCGGTCAAGTCGTTGTATTGCCGTTTCATTCGTTACCAAGCTCCGGCTTGGGAATGTAGTCTTGGAAGCTCCAGCTACCAGAATTCTCGAAGCTAGAGCTTGCTGAATTGGGTTCCCAAGCGGGAGCTTGGGAACCTGTTCCCTCGATGCATAAGGCGCGCTACTATTCTTCTAACTCATCCCGCAACGTTTCAAACACTGCATACAGCAAGTCATCGGCGTCGCTTTGGGCGTCGTCTCGGGTGTTGAGCTGTTCGGATGGATGAGCTAAATCGGCGCTGACGGCGGTTTCACTGCCATCTTGGCTTAATTTCAGTAAATAAATATCGCCGTCTTCATCGTTGCTAAACATTGAGAGTAGGCTTTTGGGCTGGTATTGCACATAAAACAAGCTTTGTTCGCGGCTATGGTCGGTGACTTTCATTGCACGTTGTTTTAATGCTAAGCCTACCGTTAACCAGGCATTTTCTAACGGTTGTTTGATTTTTATCCGTATAGGCGTGCTGTCGGTTAAATACACATCGTTGCCTAAGCCTTTGCGGTAGCGTTTTTTGGGAATGACGGCATCGTCGCAGCATTCCGCGTCGCCCGCGACTTTGTTTCTGGGCAGCGTTTGGCGGTTTTTCTAACAGTTCGTTATTTTTATAGCGCGGGTCATCCGGGCTACAGGCCGCTAGTGTGGCGACTAGCACTAAAGCTAATAATTTCAGCATGGTTATAGATTAAAGATAAGTTATTCACAGGCAAAGCGTCTATGGTGTAACGCGGGGAAACTCTCGCGTACTTTTTGTAAGTGTTCGGCATCTATATCGGCACAGACAAAGCCGCTGCCGGTTTTATAGCAGTCTAAGATAACGCCCCACGGGTCGATAATCATGCTATGGCCATAGGTGCGGCGACCGTTGAGGTGAAAACCGCCTTGGTTGGGCGCGATGATATAGCATAAATTTTCGACCGCTCTGGCGCGCAACAGCAATTCCCAATGGGCTGCACCGGTTTTGGCGGTAAATGCCGACGGTACGACAATGACATCAACGCCTTGTTTACTCATGTTACGGAAAAATTCTGGAAAGCGTAAGTCGTAACAAACCGCTATGCCTAGCTTACCAAATGGTGTTGTTAATACTAAGCTGTCGTTGCCCGCTTCTATAGTGTCGGATTCACGGTAAACTTCGTCAGTACCGGGTACGGCGACATCAAATAAGTGAATTTTGTCGTAACGGCCTACACGTTCGCCTTGGTCGTTGAAGACTAGGCAGGCTGCTCTGACTTTATTCGGTTGCTCTGCGGCGATGGGTATCGTGCCGCCGACTACCCAGAGATTATATTTTTTCGCCACATTGGCTAAGAAATCTTGAATTAACCCCGAACCGTCTTTCTCTCTGACTTTGACTTTGTCTAATTCGTGGTCGCCCATGAGCGCGAAATTTTCCGGTAACGCGACGAGTTTTGCGCCCGCTTTGGCGGCTTCTTCGATTAAATGCTCGGCGGCGATTAAGTTAGAACGAATGTTCGGGCTAGACGCGAGTTGTATGGCAGCACATTTAGTCATGGTTGACTCCTTGATTATTATTGTTGTATCCACGGAAATGTTTTTAAGCCTGTCCAGGTTTTTTGTAGTAAGCCATCGTTTTCATGGACAGGAATGACATGTAGTTGGTCCCAAGGCCCTTGGATTTTATATTCAGAGCCTAATAAAAAGCCTTCAGTATTTTCACCTGTTAAACCGAATGCGACGATACCAGTGACTTTGTCGACAATTGTACCAGCAATAGGTAGCGCATCCGCGCCTTTGGGTGCGATTTTAGCGGTTAGCTGTACGGTTTTGCCACGCAAATCGGCGTAGCCCAACAAATTTATTTTAGCGGGGATAGCATCGACGACGAGCTCATTGATATGCGCTTGGCCGGCATTTAAACGTTAAAATTTCCTTTAATTGAATTAAATGTCAATCCTTGTTCGTAAAGGTCGCGAAAATCTAGCTGCATACGCTTTTGCCATTGTGCCATCGCTAATACGCCTAAAATTCGGCCAAAACCTGGCTCTATGCTTAAGATACGACCATCATCAAACTCAATGCCAATGTCGCCTTGTGCTTGTGCTATGGCAAAGTCGGTAGGCGAGCCAGGCCAGTTCAGTTTAATAGCCGCTGTTAAACCAGTTTCGACTAAATCGTTGGGTACGCCTAATTGGGTGAGTAACGAACCGGCATTGTGTAGCGTTATGTTGCCGTTAAGTTGGGTTTGCGTCGTGTTTTGGTGTTCTAGCCAATCGGCCGTTAGCGCTAATTGCGTTGCGACGCTGTTAAGTGTTATGTCTTTGAAGCGAATGCCGTTGTTAGCGTATTCGGTCTCTATCGCTAACATGCCTAAATCTAAGCCTTGCCATAAGGTTTTACTGCTCGTCAGTTTGAATAAAGGCAGGTCTTTAGGATTGGCGTTGCTTGTTGGGTTTAAGGCTATTGCGTTAGCTGCTTTGGGCTCAATGGCGTGCGGTGCGGATAAATTGAGTTCTTTTAGCGTAAAACGAATGGCTTCGGTGTTGAGCTTTTGCGGCACGCTGACGTGGCCTTTGGCGAATGAGCTGGTTATCTCGCCTTGCCAATGAGTTTCTTTAAACAGTAAATCAATGCGGAAGTCGTCTAGGGCGGTGCTAGCGAATCGAGTGTGTGGGCTGTATAAGCTAATTTGCGTTAACAATTGGTCGTCGCTGTCGCCACCGGCAAAACCTAGCCATTCTTGTAAATCTAGCTCAGGTTGAGCAATGTCTAATTTAACGCCCGTTTCTGTTGGTTTAAGGGTTAGCTCATCGCCAATGCGAATATGTCCGGCGGTAATTTTTCTATCGTTGGTATTAACGCGTAAATAAGCGGCGAGTTGCTTCGCATAGTCAATCTGTATAGGGAGTTGGTCTGCTTCGTCTAGGTTAAATACCAAATGCAAATTTTTCGGTGTTAAGTAGTCTTTTTTTAAGGCGCCGGGTAGCTTAAGGTTAAGGCCGGTTAAATCGCTGTCTATGCGCAATTCGTATCGATTATCCGTAGGGTGGTTTGAGCTGGCCGCCTGGCTTAAGCGGTCGTCGGGCAGATTTAACTGTAATTGGTAATTAAAAGAGCCTTGGGCAAAACGGTCAAAGGGTAGTCTGAAATGTTTATCAATAGCTGCGATGTCGGCTGTGCCGGTGGCATTAATGACGGTGCTATGGGCTTTATTGTCTATCGTGACCTTAACCGGTTGTTCAAATACGACGGCTTTAAGATTGTCGCTAAAAATGCCTTGCTCGTTAAATTTTAATTGACCCACAATGCGTTGAATCGGCAGTTGTATGCTTTTAA
>NZ_LAJX01000228.1 GCF_000963695.1 Methylocucumis oryzae | reverse complement strand
CCAGATTTACACGAATAACACTGTTTTTGTTATAGTTAACACTGTTTTTGTTATAGTTAACACTGTTTTTGTTATAGTTAACACTGTTTTTGTTATAGTTAACACTGTTTTTGTTATAGTTAACACTGTTTTTGTTATAGTTAGCTCTGTAACAATATGATATATAAAGTGAAATCGGCGCCTAAAACATATAAAACAATTAAAACATATAAAACAACTACTACTACATTTATCTGTTTAAAAATGTTAGTAGTTAGCTTTTTATTCTAATGTTTAAAAAATGTATCCAGGACCAACAAAATAATAGCGGCGATCATAGTTCCCAAAAAACCACCGGTTACACCGTAAAGAAATGACTGCCCATTATGCACCGCCTGAATATCCTCAACACGACACTCGGCAGCAATTATGGATATTTTAGTATTGACGGTCTGTGCGGTTGCCAGTGGGGCAGAAGGTTGGTTAGGCATTGCAGATTTTGGCAAAGAAAATGAGGATTGGTTGCGCCGTTTCGTGCCCCTGAAAAATGGCGTTCCCTCCCATGACTGTATCGCCTACACCGTCTCACGGCTCAATCCGGAAGAATTTCGCCGCTGTTTTATGAATTGGGTCAATGAAATAACTGTCAAAACGGAAGGTGAAGTGATTGCTATAGACGGTAAAACTTCACGCGGCTCAAAAGACACCCAAAAGGCCCAATCGCCACTGCACTTGGTCAGCGCCTGGGCGTGTGCCAATCGACTGGTGCTTGGACAACAGGCTACGGCCGAAAAGTCGAACGAAATCACAGCTATTCCTAAACTTTTAGCGTTGCTGGGCATCAAAGGTTGTATTATCACGATTGATGCAATGGGCTGCCAAACGGATATTGCCGCGCAAATCATTGAACAAGGCGGTGATTATTCGCTTGGGCTCAAGGGTAACCAAGAAAGCTTGCATAAAGCCGTAGAGGATTATTTCATGACAGCAAAAGCGGCTGATTTCAAGGCGGTCAAATACGATTATGCCGAAGAGATTGACAAAGAACATGGGCGCTTGGAAATCCGCCGTTATTGGGTTTGTGAAGATTTAACCACGCTGCCGAAACCTGAACGGTGGAAGGGGTTGCGCAGTATTGGCAGGGTGGAACGCGAAACGTTTATCCGTGGCAAGACCACGCTGGAACAACGTTTTTTATCAATTCCTTTGAAGCGAATGCGAAGACATTTGCCCATGCGGTGCGTTCCCATTGGGGTATTGAGAATAGCTTGCATTGGCGGCTTGATGTGGTGATGCGCGAAGATGATTGCCGGATTCGTATGGGGAATGCGCCTAGCATTTTCGCTATGCTCAGACATCTGTGCCTGAACTTGTTTCAAACCGAGCCTTCAAAACTAAGCCTTAAGCGAAAACGGATGAAAGCCGCTTTAAATGATGATTATCGCGCTAACGTCGTCTTTGGTTTAGCATTTTAATGCGTTTGCCCTGGCAAGATGACGCGCTTGAGCTGAGTCTTAGGCTAGCATATGCTAAGTTCGGCAAAAAATTGACTGTGCATGGCAGTGCTGTATTTAAAGCCAATATCGCGCGGGTAGCGGCGGACATTGGCTTAAAGGTTGAATTCACCGACCCGAACATCAATGCGCTAAAAATTCAACGAGAAGCCGAATTACAGCGTGAAAAAGCGTTCACCAATGCTACCCTATTGCCTACGACACAGTGGCTTAAACACAGTGTTAAACCGGATACTGAACAAGGGCATTATCAGGGACAGGTGGTTGCGGTGACTGCGCGTTATGTTATTCAAGCTCAGGGTCAACCCCTGATCCGGCATGATCGGCGTTTATTTGACGAAGTGCCTACCATAGGCAACACCCTCAAGATTCAATATGATGCTGGGCAACTAAAATTAACACCGATTGCGAATAACGCAGTGATGCGGCGACGTTGAGGTTTATCTTTAACAATTAGCACAATGCTATGAAAATGATCACAAATATACTAACACCAGAACAAATCTTCTATATAAAAAATCAGAAATTCAGTGATACGGAACCCGGTACTTTGCTAAAGGATTTTTCTAGCCTGCTCGATTTTATCGGTTCTGCCGGGGTTCCGGTTTCAGGGAAAAATAATTTATTGGCTATCAAACTGCTTCCGCATCTAAATCAATTGATGTCAAATCCTTTAGATGTAAAATTGAAGCGACCCCAGCAAAAATCTTTTCCTCACATCAATGGCCTGTATTTATTGCTGCGGGCATCTGGTTTATCAGAAATCGTTATTGAAAAGAAGGAAGCCAAATTAATGCTGGATAATCAGGTATTGGCCGATTGGCATTCGATGAACTCAACGGAACGCTATTTTGCTTTACTTCAAGCGTGGTGGTATCGAGGAAATCCCGAAATTATAGGAGAGCGCGAAAGAAGGGATTTCTATTTTTCTGAATGCCTGTATTTTTTTCTAAACATGCTATGCGGCGACCCAGACCTTAAAACCAAGCTCGACGTTACTTATTTCCGGTACGGACCTGGGTTTCATAATCTTGCCCTAATGGAACTGTTTGGGTTTGTTAGGATAGAGCAGAATGCCGCTTTAAGTGGAGAAAACTGGCCTATCAGTAATGTTGAGCCAACGGTATTAGGACATGCCTTATTTAACTATCTGTATCAATACCAACAATCATTGAATAAGAATATTTATAACGACCCTTCATATGATCATGAAGCTGATTGCTGGAGTTACGAATTAAAAACACACCTTCCTGCATGGGAAAAAGAAATAACCCAGCCTGCAATGAAAGAAATGCAAGACAGCATTTTTGTTTTTAAAGTCACCCTCGCCTCGGCCTATCGTAAAATTGCTGTTCCAGGCACTACCGATCTTGATGAGTTGGCGCGTAGTATTTTAGGTGCTTTTGAATTCGACAACGATCATCTATACGAATTCATCTATAAAAACCGTAATGGAATAACTGAACGCGTTGTACATCCTTATATGGAGAGCGCTGGATTATGTGCCGATGAATGTGTTGTCGGCGAATTACCCTTGCGCAAAGGTATGGCGCTGACTTTTCACTTTGATTTTGGTGATGACTGGCGGTTTCAATTGGTTGTAGAGTCGATTTCAAGCGAAAATGTTAACTACTCAGAACCCACTGTTATTGAGCGGCACGGTGAACCGGTAAAACAATATCCTGACTGGGAGGATGAAGATGACTGGGATGAGGCAAATTGATACGCTTAATCAACATCAAGTCTGTCAAATAAATGCAAAACACATAAGCCTAATACAAAATATTTTAGCTTCTCAATCAAAAACTAGAAATGAACTACACAGCAATACTTCAAGAATTAAATAAAGCATCGCTATTTGATCTTCACCGGTTGCAGTCAGCCATTTATCAGGAACTGCTTAATCCGAACCGGATAGAACAGATTAAATCTCAATTAAAAGTCGGTCAATCAATAAGCTATTTTGATTCTCAATCGAACTGTTTAGTGGATGCAGTCATCTTGCAAATTAACAGGACCCGCTGTTTGGTCAGAAACGTTAAAGATCAGAAGAGCTGGAATCTGCCCTTTTATTACCTCAACCTGGATAATATTGACACTGATATTCAACCAGACAAGAATGTAGTTGGCATACCCAAAAATAGTTTAAAAATTGGTGACATCGTTGGTTATAAAGATAGAGATAATAATGAGCAGTACGGCAAGGTCATTCGCCTAAACCCAAAGACAGCCACGGTTAAAATCAATGAGCACTGTACATGGCTTGTATCTTACAAGCTATTATTTCGCGTCATTGAAGGCGAGGCTGATGAGCTTCAAGAACAGGCTGTTATCCCATACACTCCATAAGTTAAAAGGAAATTAAACGGAAGTTTGATATTGATGTCCACCAGGTTAAAAAATTATACAAGACGCAATTGTTTGAGTGCGGCGTGAACTCCACCATTATGGATGTCAGGGATTATTCTTAATTCCAAAACCTTCAATTGACTGAGATTTGATCGTTTTATGCAAATTCGAAGTGATAGGCATAAATAGTCAAGAAGGCCTTCAACGGTCAAACTCGCTTAACCCGATTTATTCAACAAATTCCATTTAAACGCCGACTTCGCGGCTCAATAGCCTGGTGTTAAACAAGCTCAATGCGTAATGTGCGACCAACAGCGTTTGCCGCTTTTTTCAAGGTATCCAGAGTCACGGATTGAACGTAAGCGCTCAACCAAACCACCTGTTCTAATAAGTTCAGAACCGTTATTCTCAAAATTTTTGAAGAGGATAATGCATGACCTTAACCGCACATTGGATACACCACCTGAACACTTGGCAAAGCAGCG
>NZ_LAJX01000227.1 GCF_000963695.1 Methylocucumis oryzae | reverse complement strand
CCTACCGAATGGCTCAAGGATACTTTGGAAAAATTACCGACTTGGCCCAACAGTCGTATCGATGAGTTGCTGCCTTTTGCAACGGCAAATTCCGAGACAGTTAAGGATCAGAATGTCTTTTAGAAAACAACGTGGCTAGATTGAACGGTTACGGTTCTTAGCGGGAGATCGCCTAAGTTATCTTGTTGGGATAGCTAATTTTTGCTTTATCTACTAAGTTTAAGGCGAGTTTTTGCATATCGAATAAATAAAGCGCCGAATGTTAGCCGTTCGGCGCTTTTGTATTTAGCTGTTAATGGTGGTTTTGTTCGAAAATGTCGGTGATAAATCCGGCATGACCTGCGGAAGCCGCATCGCGATAAATATCTTCATAATATCTCATATCGCGGGCGTCGCCATCATTAGCGATACCGTTGCCAAGATAAAGCGCAATCACGGCACCTGGTGAGTTAAACCAAAGAATATCATCGCCATCGCTACGAGTATCGTGTAAATCCCAGAATGTACGTGCTACCCAAACTTCGTTTTCCCAACCATTGGTACAATCCGGTGGCGTGTTACGTTGTTCGGCATCCCAACCTAAAGCCCAACGGCCTGAGTTAAATCCACCCTCAGCAATATTTCGAGCTGGATAGCCTACCCAGGCGGCGATATAGTTGGCAAAACCTTCACGCAACGCCATACCTAGACGGGTAGGGTAACAGGTGTTTAAACTATGAGAACCACCAGAGCCAGCGGGTCGTTTATTTTCCCAGAACTTATTGTTCAACACATGCGCCATTTCATGATTAACCACATCGCCTTGCACCCCGTGGCTTGCTATTAGCCAAATGTCATTGCCGGATGCGCAACTCCAAGGCGAATCGCCGCCGCAATTGTTCCAGGTATTAGGAAAGAAGAACCGTATGGCTGAAGAAGGCACTGGATTAATGCCTGCATCCCAGTACAAACGTGACCACATGGTCATTGCGCTATCGACTAATTCGCCTACGCCATTATAGGTTCCGCCATCGGTGTCAGCGGTACGGTGGCCGACATTAAATGACGTGCTAGTGACTGTCCAAGTTGGGTCATACCACCAGTATTTATTACCCGCTTGGTTTTGTGGGGCATAATAACTATTGTAAGAGCGGTAATAAACATTGATTTGTTGGCTAGTTACAAAGCCTGCCGTATCAGGTATATTGACAGACCATAAGCCATTTGCTTCTACCCAAGCTGAGCCTAGCATTGTCGAACTGCCAGCTCGGTAGACTTCAACTCTAAAGCCGAAGCCAGAATGTAAACTATGGTCGGCTGACCAGCGTGTAGAAAAAACGTCCTGAAATAGTATGAGTGGTTGCCGGGGGGCTATTGGTGCGGTCGCTATGCTTTTGGTTGTATTTTCAGGATAACAGATTTGCTCGCCTTCACCCGCAGTACCTCGTGCTTTGCTTATCTCTAAGGCTTGCTTAATGCTTTCTAAACGGTCGTAATCGGTATTATCAGGAATGTAAATTTTACGTCGGAAAGATTCCAGATTAACGGGTAGTGTTTTAGCCAGTTTTTCATAATCGCCAGTGCTTTTACCTCCTTTAAACAAATCACGGGACGGTGCCCCGAAAATGCTCGCGTAAGAACCCATGACCCATTTATTCCGCGTCAGACGGTAATGCAAAGTTAACGGTACAATCGCATCGGGCGGTTGATTCCTATGATTTCTCGCCAATTCTTCGGCTGTAGGCCAAATCTTTAACTCTTCGGACGATAGGTTGTAAACAGCCATATCGATGCGTGGACTCATGCCTTCATTAGCCAAGCGTAAAAAATCGACGTTAAGAAGAACTTGCTGGGGAGCTGTGGCGTTTGGGTAAACTAACACCGCATCAGTTTCAGGGCATAACCGCCAGCGCGGCTCTGGGGCTTTCCAGTCAGGGTCGTAAATTGGTGAAGTATCCTTGCCGGCCATATAAGCCTCAAAGTTCAACATCGGTTTATCAACGGCGATAGGATCTCCGCCGCAACTACGAAACACTACCAACAACGGTGTTCGTTGTTTTAAATCCCACGGGCTTAATTGCACTAACAGCCGACTATCGCCTCCTTGAGTGTAACCGGCCAATGCGGTGCCTTCCTTAGCCGCTTCTAAAATTTTCCAAGTTAACGCCGCTGGTTGATCAGCATAGGCAGCTTGGTTAGTTGTCATAAGACTTAGCGCCAATAGTGCGCCAGTAAGTAGCTTTCTTTGATTAAGGACTCGCATAAACCACCTCGTTTATTGTAGTTAATTGAATCGGCCTGTCTGACCTAATCGTTACAACAAGGCCAATTTCATTATAGTCCTGTTTGAACTGTTTAAAAATTAAATCTTTACCCAGAAAAAAGCAAAAGACTGGTTAGGACGAGCGCTAACAGTCACAATGAAAAAGCTTAGTTTTTCAGAGAATTAGAAGCTTACTATATTAGCTATGGCTAAAAACCGGTAATTTTCATACAATAAAGAGCTACAACCATCACTATCCACGCTCGACGGCTAAACCACAAAGTTCAGTACTAACCGAGCAATTCAAACTAAGTCATATGGAACAAAACATTCTTTCTTTAGGTATCCCTAACTTTGCATACGCTGATTTATATGATGCAAAAACGCTTAGGTGATTTGTTAACGGTATTTGATCAGTTTGCTGAAGCAGAAAATGCCGAGTTATTTCAGCAGTATTTAACCTATAGACAAACGCAAGGCTTAGAATTTACTCCAGAGCAAACATCCGAGTTGTTAGTTGCGATGGCGCCGCTGGTAGGGCGATTTGTCGCACGCTTGTTTAATGTGTCTGAGCAACATCAATCTCAAAAAGCCAGTATTACGCGTGAAATTGATAGCGTGTTCACTTATAAAAACCAAGTGGTTGAAAAGTTGGACGTATATTTTAAAGGTCAAAGCACTGATGACTGGGATAAAGCCGGGATTAACCGCAAAATGGACGTGCTGTTAAAAGTCGGTTTCCCAGAAAGCGCTCAAGATAGCGATGCTGAGCGCAGAATAGCTACAGTGGGTGCGGAAATTGGTTTACTGTCCGCGCATTATAAATTACTTGCTAAAGGTAAGCCGAGTAGCGAACAGAACGCCGACACCAGAGCGGAAGCGTTACGGGCACGGTTACAGCAAGATGCGGAAGCGGCAACAGAATTTGTTAAATTGCTAGATTTATTACAGCCCGCTGATTTTATCGCGAGTTTAATGGAACTAGTACAACGCTGGAGTTTTTTGGCAGCACAACAACCTGAAATTGCTAACAATTGGTTAAGCTTTAAATTTCCGGAAAAGCGCGATTTCGAGCAATTAGTTAAACATGACACGATAAGCCGTGGCGAATACAGCGTTTGGATGGGTGAAGCAGAGCATAGACGCCGCCGCGATGGTTTTAAGCTTACCGATACGCGTTATCAGCAACGCGAGGTGTTGTCCGAAGTCAATCATTGTATTTATTGCCACGAGCGGGACACTGACTCATGCTCTAAAGGTATGCGTAATAAGAAAAATAATACCTTTAAAGTAGACCCATTAGGCGAAATTACGATTGGCTGCCCATTAGAAGAAAAAATTTCCGAAATGCATTTGGTTAAACGCCGTGGCGACAATATTGGCGCGCTAGCGGTGGTTATGATTGACAATCCTATGTGCCCAGGGACAGGTCATAGAATTTGTAACGAATGCATGAAAGGCTGTATTTATCAAAAAACCGACCCGGTTAATATTCCAGAAATCGAAACCAATGTGTTAACTGATGTATTGTTTATGCCTTATGGTTTTGAAATATACAGCTTTTTGACGCGTTGGAATCCGTTAAATATTAAACGTCCGCACATGTTGCCGTATAACGGTAAAAATGTCTTAGTCGTTGGCTTAGGGCCAGCGGGTTATACCATGAGTCATTACTTGCTCAACGAAGGTTTTGCCGTAGTGGGTATCGATGGTTTAAAACTAGAGCCGCTGCCGCTTGCATTAACGGGTGATGCTGAACATCTGCCTGAGCCTATTGCGGATTTTAACACCTTATATGAAGACTTAGATAAACGTGTGTTAGCTGGCTTCGGTGGCGTCGCTGAATACGGCATTACGGTACGTTGGGATAAAAACTTCTTAAAAGTCATTTACTTAACGTTAAAGCGACGTGCCGCGTTTTAAAAGCTACGGTGGTGTGCGTTTTGGCGGTACAGTGACGATTGACGATGCCTGGGCTATGGGATTTGACCATATTTGTATTGCAACGGGTGCGGGCAAGCCGACGGTGATTGATTTACAAAACAATTTATTGCGCGGTATACGCAAAGCCTCCGATTTTTTAATGGCATTGCAATTAACCGGTGCCGCGAAAGCGTCATCTATGGCTAATTTACAAGTTCGCTTGCCAGCCGGTGTCATCGGCGGCGGTTTAACGGCAATAGACACGGCAACCGAATTAATGGCGTATTATCCGGTGCAAGTGGAAAAAGTCTTGCATCGCTATGAAGTCTTATGCGCTAAATTAGGTGAAGCGGTAGTTAGACAACGCTACGATCAAGAAGAATTAGGCATTTTGGATGAGTTTTTAACGCATGGTAAAGCCATTAAAGCCGAACGCGCCCGTGCTGAAGCCGCCGGTGAATTACCGGATTTCCAACCGCTGTTATGGTCTTGGGGCGGTGTGACGTTGTTTTACCGTAAAGGTATTAATGACGCGCCTGCGTATCGGCAAAACCACGAAGAAATTGCTAAGGCGTTAGAAGAAGGTATTGCTTTAGCTGAAGGCATGAGTCCTAAAGCGGCTATTGCTGACGAGTTTGGTCATTTACGCGCAGTTGAATTCGACAAACTAGCCTCTGAAAATGGGCGCTGGTCTAGCTCAGGTCAAAGCGTAGAGATTGCCTTGCGTAGCCTTTATATTGCGGCGGGTACTTCGCCTAATACTATTTATCAAAGCGAATATCCTGATACCTTTGTCATGGATAAAAGCTTTTTCCAACGTTATGAGCCTTCGATAGAGAACGGCGTTGTGAATCTAGTCGACAGCCACGATGAAACTAAACCCAAACTGGGTAAACCTGCGCCATTAACGTCTTATCAGAAAGATGGCAAATACATTAGTTTTTATGGCGACAACCATCCGGTTTATGCCGGTAACGTCGTAAAAGCCATGGCCAGTGCTAAGCATGGTTATCCTTATGTGGCGAAATTATTTGCTGAGCAATTAGCAACGCTAAATCCAGCCGAACAAGCGCAACGTGATGCAAGCTTAACGACTTGGCAACAGCAACTAGATGAAGCCTTTACTGCGACGATTGTTGCGATTAATCGCTTAACGCCGACTATTATCGAAGTCGTGGTCAAAGCACCCATGGCCGCTAAGCGTTTCCAACCAGGGCAGTTCTACCGGGTACAAAATTTTGAAGCGACTGCGCCGGTGGTTGCTGGTACGGTATTAGCGGCAGAAGGTTTAGCGTTAACCGGTGCTGAAGTCGATCAAGAGCAAGGCACGATTTCATTGATAGCACTGGAAATGGGGTCATCTTCGCGTTTATGCGCGCATTGGAACATCGGTGATCCACTCATCCTCATGGGCGTTACCGGCGCACCGACAGAGATACCGACCGGTCAAACGGTATTATTGCTAGGCGGTGGTTTAGGCAATGCCGTGTTGTTCTCAATCGGTAAAGCTTTACGTGCGGCAGGTAACCGCGTGATTTATTTCGCAGGCTATAAATACCGTCAAGATGTCTTTAAAGTCGAAGACATTGAAGCCGCTTCTGATTTAATTATTTGGTCGGTGGATAAAACAGCCGATGATGTAGAAGCGATACCAGTGACCAGACCGCAAGATAAAACCTTTGTCGGCAATATCTTGCAATGCATGTTGGCCTATGCCAACGGTGAATTAGGTGAGCAGCCGATTTTATTATCGGATGTCGATCATTTAATCGTGATTGGTTCAGATCGTATGATGGCAGCGGTAAAAGACGCGCGTTACAACGTATTAAAACCGTATTTAAGCAAAGTGCAACATGCAATAGGTTCGATTAACTCGCCTATGCAATGCATGATGAAAGGCATTTGCGCACAATGCTTATGCAAACACGTCGATGCTGAAACCGGTAAAGAATATTTTGTTTATTCTTGTTACAACCAAGACCAAGACTTAGATAAAGTCGATTTCCCGCATTTAAACGCAAGATTAAAACAAAATTCAGTACAGGAAAAATTATCGAATCTTTGGTTGGATTATTTGTTGGAACAGCAGCAAGAAACAGCCGCTTGAGAGACAGCTAAGCTTTAAACGCCGAAGCTTATGAAGCTACCAACCTAAGGTGGGACAGGGTATTCAGTTTGTAGGACGCCGTGAATACATCCCTGTAGGCTTGGCGGCAGCATCCCTGCTGCCAACACACCTGCACTCTGAATACCCTGTCCCTACTAAAGTGGGTAGCCCTTATGAACATTGTTTTTGTTTAGGAGAATAAATACATGCAAACTCATATTGTGCAGCGATTACTGTTAGCCGCTGTAATTTGTCTAATCAGTGCTTGTGCATCGGACAAACCGATGCCCGTTCAGCCGCAACCTATGATTTCAGGTGAGGCGATGATGCGCGAAAGCCAAGGTATTGCTCACCTTAGCGAACGCTGGCGCGCAGGCAAGCAAATGGTCGAGCGGGGTAATGCCTTAGTGCGCGACGGCCAGATTAAGATTGATGAAGGCAATCGTATGATTGATGAAGGCAATAAAATCGTTAGAGAAAGCGAAGAAAGTTATAAAAACATTAAAAACTAATGTTAAAAACACATGGATGTGTTGTTCGTTGTCGTTTTTGTTTTTTTCTCCTTCCCGCTCACCAGCATCATTGCAATTGTAGATCGGGTTAGCGATAGCGTAACCCGACAACATCGGAGCGGTAAATGTTGAGTTACGCTATCGCTTGGCAACTGCTCCAGCGAGGAAATGCCTACCTGTTTCCAATTCAGTATTTTTCCGTTCGTTTCAACTGTGATAGCTCATTCATAGATACGCATTTCCTCGCAGGAACAAGGGAACGCGTAGCGGTTTAAATTTGGAATTGCTGGTTTAATGCCTACAATAACAACAACGTGCGCTTGCCGTGTTACAATAGCGGCCACTTTTTTTTGGTTCATGCAAAAGCGTAATGTCAGTCTATCAATTATTTATTGTTGCTATTTGTGTTTGTTTACAAATAGTTGTTCCAACGGCTAGAGCAGAAGAAGCCGATTTAGCCATTCCTACCGCCCCCAGTGTCGATGCCAGTGCTTATATCTTGCAGGATTTTCATACGGGCAAAATTCTCGCGGAAAATAATGCTGATGCCAAATTAGCACCGGCGAGCTTGACTAAAATCATGACGGTTTATGTCGTGTTTAAGGAAATCCATAGCGGTCATTTGCGTTTAGACGACGTCGCGACGATTAGTCAAAAAGCTTGGCAAACCAGCGGTTCTAGGATGTTTGTCGAGTTAAACGAGCAAGTCAAAATCGAAGATTTATTAAAAGGCGTGATTATCCAATCAGGAAACGATGCTAGTGTTGCTTTAGCTGAGCATGTGGCGGGTAATGAAGGCACGTTTGCTGAAATGATGAATCAACATGCGGCTAAGTTAGGTATGGTGAACACCCATTTTGCCAATAGCGATGGGTTACCTAACGAGAATCACTATACAACCGCTCGTGATTTAGCGCTATTGACCTCAGCATTGATTCGGGAATTCCCTGAGTATTATCGTTGGTTTTCGCAAAAAGAATTCACCTATAACAAAATCACGCAACAAAATCGGAATAAATTGTTATCGCGCGACGAGTCGGTTGACGGTGTCAAAACCGGATTTACTGACGATGCGGGCTATTGTTTAGTGGCGTCGGCCTTAAGAGAAAACATGCGATTAATTTCTGTGGTGTTAGGCGCTAAAAATGCCAATGCCAGAGCCAATGAAAACCAAAGCTTATTAAATTATGGCTTTAGATTTTACGAATCGCATCGCTTAAAAGAAGGCAAAAAAATGCTTAGCGAAGCTCGTGTATGGAAAGGCGACCGACAAACCATGCCGCTAGGTTTAGCGGAAGATTTATTTGTCACGATTCCACGGCGGCAATATAACGATTTAAAAGCTGAAATTAAAATCGATAAAAAATTAGTTGCGCCCATAAAAGAAGGCGACAAATTTGGTGTGGTTGAAGTCACGTTAAAAGGTAAACCGCTGTTAAGCCGCGATTTAATTGCCTTAGAGTCTGTAGAGCAAGGCAATATTGTACGCAGACTTTACGATGGGGTATTTATGATGCTGGAGAAATCGGATGCTGGAAAATAAAACGGTTTACTTAAACGGCGACTATATTGCTTTAGCCGATGCTAAGATTTCGGTATTAGATCGTGGTTTTTTATTCGGTGATGGTATTTATGAGGTTATCCCGGCCTATAAAGGTCGGTTATTTCATTTAGACGCACATTTACAGCGGTTACAAGACAGCTTAACGGCGATTCGATTAGCCAACCCTCATACTTTTGACGAATGGCGGGCGATTTTTACGCCTTTGTTAGATGCGAGTAAAGACCAATATATTTATCTGCAAATCACAAGAGGTGTAGCGCCTAAGCGCGATCATGCTTTTCCAGAGCATATCGGGCCTACCGTGTTTGCCATGTGTTCGGATATTGCACCGTTTCCCGGTAAAGTCATAGGTATCAAAGCAGTGACTATTGACGATAAACGCTGGCAATTATGCAATGCTAAAGCGATTACGTTGCTAGCGAATATATTGCATAGGCAAGATGCGTTAGACCAGGGTGCGGCTGAAGCGATATTGCATCGGGGTGAGGTTGTTACTGAAGGTGCGGCTAGCAATGTGTTTATCGTGTTAAACGGAGTGTTAATTACCCCGCCTAAAGGCCCTGATATTTTGCCGGGGATTACCCGCGATGTTATTTTAATGTTAGCGCAGAATAACGGACTGGCTTGCAAGGAAGACACGATTACCTTAGCGCAATTAAACGCCGCCGAAGAAATCTGGGTGACGAGTTCGACGCGCGAGATTGTTCCAGTAATTGAATTAAATCAAACGCTGGTCGGTACAGGTCAACCAGGGCCAGTTTGGCAACGCATGGATGCGTTATTTCAAGCTTATAAGGCTACGCTATGAGCGAAGAAAACGCATTAATATTTCCTTGTCAATTTCCCATTAAAGCAATGGGGCGGGTTGATATAGAGCTGGATTTACTGGTGTTAGAAATTATCCAAAAACATGCGAGTATCGTAAGTCCTAGTGCCGTTAGAACTCGTGCGAGCAAAAAAGGCACATATGTCTCGGTCACCGTCACGATAGAAGCGACTAGTAAGCAACAACTCGATGCTATTTATCAGGAGCTAACCGCGCATCCCGCAGTGTTAGCGGCGTTGTGATTTATACTTCAAACGGTCACATTCGGTTTTTAGATAGCTAGGGTGCGCACAGCAACACACGATACCGAAAACTTTACCGTTCAGAGTATAGTAATCAAACTCTTAAAAGAGGATAACAAAGGTCTTTTAAACTACCATCGCTGAAGATTAGCCTCTTGAGTAATAAAAAATGCACTTAAATTCACTGGATTATTTTAGAGGCTTAGCAATACTCTTCATTGTAGCGGGACATACTTATGCTAATGGGGATATAGATTCGTTTTACGAGAAGTATTGGCTAATTTAGTGATGGGAGGCACTACTTTTTTTGTATTTATTTCAGGCTTCTTTTTCCATCATGCGTTTTATCCTAAATTTCAATATCGGCAATTCCTATGGAAAAAAAGCGAAATATGTGTTATTGCCCTATACCTTTCTAACACTCGCCGGTGTTGTCTGTTTTATTGTTTATTTGG
>NZ_LAJX01000226.1 GCF_000963695.1 Methylocucumis oryzae | reverse complement strand
ACCTCTGCATATACTCTGAACGGTCAAGTTATAAAGGTGCGCACAGCGCATCATAGTTTTGCCCTCGCTCTTAATGAGCACTAAAACGGTATCTACCTAAAAACGAAAACTTGACCGTTTATCGTGTACGCCATAGCGTTTAGTAAAACCAAGCGAGTATATAAACACGTGGCTTTTTTGTCATATTGCCAACCTAGCAAGCCCAAACCAAAGTCCCATCCATGGGCCTGGATTCCGCCAATCCCTGGCGGAATGACAGAGAAAATATCCAACTGCCAATGATAAGCGGAATGAAAAAACTCGTTTTCTCATTCCAAATGCTTTATCTCAAAACCGGCAATCCCGATTGTACATGCAGATTTTGTGCTCTATGGCGTAGCACATGGTCCATTAGCACTAAGGCAACCATCGCTTCGGCAATCGGCGTGGCGCGTATACCTACACAAGGGTCGTGGCGACCCTCAGTTACAACAGTAGTTGCTTCGCCTTGTTGATTAATCGTACGCCCTGGCAAGCGCAGACTTGAGGTTGGTTTAAGAGCAATGCCGGCTTTAATCACTTGCCCAGTTGAAATTCCGCCTAAAATACCACCGGCATGATTGCTTAAAAAACCTTCGGGGGTGATTTCATCGCGAAATTGCGTGCCTTTGCTGTTGACACAGGCAAAACCATCGCCAATTTCTACAGCTTTGACTGCGTTAATACTCATGAGCGCATAAGCTAATTCAGCATCTAAGCGGTCAAAAATAGGCTCTCCTAACCCCGGCGGTACATTGCTAGCGATGACATCGATGCGCGCACCTATGGATTCGCCTTCTTTGCGTAACGCATCCATATAGCTTTCTAGCTGAGGCACTTTATCTGGGTCAGGGCAAAAAAACGGGTTGTTGTCTATGCTAGACCAATCCAGTTGTTCAATAGTAATAGGACCTAATTGCGCTAAATAACCGCGCACTTCAATACCTAATAGCTCGCGCATGTATTTTTTGGCAATACTACCTGCCGCTACCCGCATCGCGGTTTCGCGCGCCGAAGAGCGCCCACCGCCGCGATAATCGCGTATGCCGTATTTATGCTGATAAGTGTAATCGGCATGTCCTGGCCTAAAGGTTTCGGCGATTTTGGTGTAATCTTTGGAGCGTTGATCGGTGTTTTCAATTAACAAGCCAATCGGTGTGCCTGTGGTTACACCATTAAACACGCCGGATAAGATTTTTACTTCGTCGGCTTCGCGGCGTTGCGTAGTATGACGCGATGTGCCAGGCTTACGTCTGTCTAAATCCTGTTGAATATCGGCTTCAGTTAATGCCAATCCAGGTGGGCAACCGTCAACAATACAGCCTAAAGCGGGGCCGTGGCTTTCACCAAATGTCGTGACGGTAAATAATTTTCCTATCGTATTTCCTGACATTATTTCAGCGCCGCAATAAATAATTGATGATGGTAATTGACTTGTTCTGCCGTTAATAAAAATACGCCATCGCCGCCCCGTTCAAATTCTAACCAGTAAAACGGTACCTCGGGAAACGTGTCTTGTAGCGTTTCTGCGCTACTGCCGACTTCAATAATTAAAATACCTTTTTCAGTTAAGTAATTATCAGCATCAGCAAGAATTCTTATTACCACATCCAAACCCGTTTCACCCGCTTTCAAGGCAATTTCAGGCTCAGCGTGAAATTCTGCCGGTAAATGCGTCCATTCTTCTATGGCTACATAAGGCGGGTTACTCACAATAATGTCATAACGGTGTTCTGGCAGTTCTTCAAATAAATCCGAATGATATAAAGTCACTGCGTCTTCTAAATGATGGCGTCTAACGTTTTTCTCCGCTACTATCATCGCGTCTTTAGAGATTTCCACCGCATCGACATACGCATCCGGAAATTCGTAAGCGCAAGCAATCGCAATACAGGCGCTACCCGTGCATAAATCTAAAATACTTTGCACATCTTCAGGCACTACCCACGGCGCAAAACGCTGCTCAATAAGTTCAGCAATCGGTGAGCGTGGCACTAATACGCGTTCATCCACATAAAACGATAAACCTGCGAACATGGCTTCATGGGTTAAATAAGCAACCGGTACGCGATTGCTAATCCGTTTATCGACCATATCAATGACATTTTGGCGCTCATCGAGGCTCAACGTAGCATTTAAATAAGCATCTGATAAATCATAAGGCTGATAAATAGTATGTAAAACCAGCGCCGCAGCCTCATCTAATGCGGTTAGCGTACCCTGTCCGAAGCTGACATTGGCTTCGGTAAAACGGCTAGCTGCCCAGCGTATGTAATCGCGGATAGTCGATAGCGTGGTTAATACTTCTGATGGAGTGGTTGTCATAAAAATAAAAGGTATAGTTTAGAAAAAGTGTTGGTTTACTTAAAAAGCATCGGCTTTGGCTTTAGCTTCTTTAGCACCGTCGAAATTCTTTTGCAGCTCTCTCGCTTTTGCAATTAATAACCAGCTATGTTTTTTCAACTGAGTATCATTTGCTGCCAATAAGGCGGATTTTTTCGCCAAATCTTCGGCTAAGCGAGGCTTAGATTCTTTTAGTCTGAGTACGGCTAACTGGTAATAAAGTGTGGCATTCCTGGGTTCTATGCGTATTGCGCGTTCTATCGTTGTGCTGGCCGATTGTAGATTGCCACTTTGCGTACTTTGATTCGCTGCGACGACTAAAGCTGTCACGGCCGGGGATAATGGCGCAAACTCGGTCAACGGTGAAAAAGGCGCTTGTTCAGGCTTGGCAACAGGTTGTTCCGTCGGCGATTCTAATGCAGGTGCTGGCAATGACGGTGAGCTAGTAACTGGTGTTGTGGCTTGCTCACCCGCACTAGGCACGGGTGTTTGACCTTCAACACTAGGAGCATTAGCCGCTTTTTCTAACGCTGCTAATTCTTGCTCTTGCTCGGGTGTTAATAAAGGATTAGCCGCCTCTGTCACCGGCTCGGGTGCTATCTCTACCGTAGCAGGTTCTGCGGCTTCAGGCAATGGTTTAATGGCTACGATTTCATCGGGTATTTGTACCGGCTTAACGACTTCTGGAATAGGCTCTAATTCAGGTTCAATTTTAGTCACCGGCGCTTTACGCTGATAAACAGGCGCCGGCTCATGCGGCGTCAACCATTCAGCACAACCCGTCAAGATTAGAGTGTAAGCAATAAAAAACAAAAAACGCAATATCATCATCGTACTAGCCTATAAAGTCTATTGGCAATGGGGGCGCGATTATAATCAGCCAATCCCACCTGCGCTATAGTCTAAACAGTATTTTTATTCGGTTAAACTTAAATCCACCGTCCGTTGTATTAATTAAAAATGATAGCTAAACCAAAGCCTAAAATTACGACCGTCTTGAGTGATTAGGTTAGCTTGAGTTTCGTCACCGGCTGGCTGCTGGTAATGTTCATCCAATAGATTATAAATCGATGCCGACATGTCTAAATGCGGGACTAATTTGGTTGCCGTCAAGGTTAAATTAAATACCTGATAAGCTTGGGAGCGGTTAAAATTTTTAGCTTTACGCCCATCGTAATATTGCCACTCGCCGCCTAGCAACAGTTGCTCATGATAAAACGGCATAGAGAAATTCAACTTAGCGAGGTTGAGTGGTGAATTTTCCATAACGCGTTGTGTACTCGCTTCTCTGGCTTCGCTATAACCATAACTGCCTCGTAAACGCATACCATTATCCCAAAGATAATCCGCTTCTAACTCAAATCCATTCATCTCAAACGAACCGGCATTAATGTATTGTAATAAATCGTCGCGAGGATCGAGTGCTTGTTGAATTAAGTTATTAATAGTGTTATGAAATCCCGTTGTGATTAAACGTAAATTCGCCATCGGTTGGTATTCAAGCACTGCTTCAAAAGATTCGGTTTTTTCTGGGCCTAAATACTCAGAAATTTTTTCCGCATCAGAGCGCCAAAAACGCTCGTATAGATTAGGCGCTCTATACGCTGTCCCATACAAAAATTTAACCGCTAACGTTGATTCAGGTTGTACGATTAACGCAAGTCTAGGATTAACCGTGTCACCAAAGACTGAATAGTGATCAAAGCGCACACCGGCATTGAGCGTAAAATAGTTCAGAAAAGAAACATTATCTTGCAGATAAAAGCCATAGCGTTCACTAACAACAGTTTCATCGGTAAAACAGAAATACGGTTGTTGGTCAAAGTTGGCTAATAATACTGAAAAATTGTTTTGATATTCACTACCCATAACCAATTTATGACCGGCAACATCAGCGACCACTTGAAATTCAGTGCCTACCCAATCCGCACGCTGTTTATCAAAATTTTTAACACCGTCATAGTGGTATAGTGCATCAAATTGATACGAACCATAAAATATTCGGCTAGTGATATTAATGGTTTTGCTTAAACTGTCTTCATAACGTAGTTCAAACACCGCATTTTTATCAATCGTGTATTGTGTAGTATTAAAATCAGCGTCGAAAATAGCGCTTGGTACATATTTTTTACGATTAGCAAACGCACCTTCCAGCGTCCATCCTTGATACGTCAATTTGCCAAAATAACGTTCTGCTTTATCGCCATCTAAATTTTCAGCGACACCCATACTCGTGCCGTTATTAAATTCAGGAAAATATAAGCGCTGATGACCATCATTACGATAACGAGATGCCGAGGCATACGCAGCTAAGCCATTATCAAATTGCCTACTAACGGTTACTTTTTCTCTATCAGCCCCATAATCACCAAAACCACCAGCCACACTCAGATGCGTCTGCTCACTGCTTGATTTAGTAATAATATTCATCACGCCTTGTACAGCGTTGCTACCATAAATCGACGAGCCAGAACCAGGCACAAACTCAATGCGTTCAATATCTTCCATATCGATTAAACCGTCAGTACCGATAAACGCTTGGTCATAAATTGAGTCATTAATCCTGCGTCCATCTAGCATTAACAATAACCTAGAATTGTAATCTCCTGAACGACCAAAACCCCGACTACCAAAATAGTCATAGACTCGGTCATAAGAGGTATAGATACCGCGAATGCTACGCATAGCCTCTGCTAAGGTTCGATAACCATAGGTTTTAATATCATTAGCCGTGATGACCGTTACCGCCGACGGGGCTGTAAGTTTGGTCTGGGAGAATTTTGAGGCCGTCACAACTTCTACATTAAGCAGCTCTTCAATATCCATATCCACGACTTGTTCATCATCCAACGCAGCTAACCGTTGTGACCATAAAGCGAGTATCAGAAATACCCCGCACACTGTTGTAAAGCGGCAAGAGTGCTTATAGATAGGTTGCTTTAAACAAGACACGAATGAAAATCTGAGCAGAAATACTGAAAACAGTATTTTACCTAATTTCATCAATTTAACACGCTTTTACTACGGTTTAATTTGCCTCTGGTAAAATGGCCTCTTTCAGTATTTTATCTGCTAAGCAACTTTATGAATTTAATGAAAAAAATTGCTCTTTATTCGATACTACTAGGGTTGCTATTTTCGGGCCTATTATTTGTTAACAACGCGAATCAAGCGCCTGAGCAAGTCTTTACGAGTATTACCGGTCAGAAAATTGACTTAAGCGCTTGGCATGGTAAACCCGTGTTAATCACATTTTGGGCAACCGATTGCCCAGCTTGTCTACAAGAAATACCTGAATTAAAAGCCGTTTACCAGCAACAACATGAACAAGGTTTAGAAATACTGGCGATTGCCATGTATTATGACCCGCCTAGCCATGTGGTGGCGATGACGCAAGAAAAACAGCTACCCTACCCTGTGGCATTAGATATAAACGGCGCCCATGCCCAAGCTTTTGGTACGGTTTTGCAAATACCCGCAACTTTCTTGATAACGCCTGAGGGAAAAATTGCCAAACATTATTTGGGCAAAGTCACTAGACAACAACTGATAGACGATATTCAACCTCTAATACAAGGATAATTATGCTGTGGTTAAAAGCGTTGCATTTAATTTTTATGGTCACCTGGTTTGCTGGGTTATTTTATTTGCCTAGGTTATTTGTTTATCACGCGATGAGTAGTGATGAAACTAGCCTGGAGCGGTTTAAAATCATGGAGCGCAAGCTTTATTTTGGCATTATGACACCGGGTATGGTGTTAACGTGGGTGTTTGGCGTGTGGATGTTATTTGCGTATGCCTGGCCGCTCTACAGCCATAGCGGTTGGTTACATGCTAAGTTAACGTTACTGGTGTTATTAACGGTTTACCATGTCTGGTGTGGTCGCTGGTTGTTCGCGTTTAAGCACGATAACAATAGCCATAGCCATGTTTATTATCGTTGGATGAATGAAGTACCGGTTCTGTTTTTATTAGCCATTGTGATTCTCGCCGTGATTAAGCCGTTTTAGATTGCTTATGCTGAGCTTATACCAATTCCCCCATTCGCATTATTGTGAAAAAGTACGTTGGGCCTTAGCATACAAGAAGCTAGCGCATAACGTGATTAATTTATTGCCCGGCGTGCATTCATTAACGACGCGTAAATTCTCCTCATCATCAAGCCTGCCGATTTTGCTACATGATGGCCAGGTTGTGCAAAACTCCGCTGATATTATCTCTTATCTGGATGAGCATTTTCCCGACCAGATGCTCACACCGAGCAATGCTGCTGATAAACAAGTCGCCCTCGCTTGGGAAGCTTTTGCTGATAAGTCTATTGGTATTCCGGTACGCATTCTGTGCTACCACACGTTGCTGCAACACCCTGACCTATTAATTCCTATGATGGCTGAGAAAGGTCCTTGGTATAGTCGTTTTTTACTCAAACTCATGTATCCCAAACTGGATATTAAGATGCGTGAGCTGATGGGGATTAACGAGGCTAGCGCGCAAACGGCACTCATAGAACTCGATGCCGCATTAGCCAAACTAACGCAAGCACACACTGCCTCGCGTTTTTTAGTAGGTGGGCAATTTAGCCGAGCCGATTTATCGGTTGCAGCATTATTATCACCTTTATGTAAAACCATCACCTATCCTGAGCCGCTAAATACCCTCATTAGCCAACGTTCTAACGCGTTGGCTTTTGTCTATGATGATTACCGCGATTATCGACTGTAACGGATAAAGGGTTTAACCACCTTCATCCAGTCCGATTAAAACTTTATTTAGATGCTTGCGCTGAGCGCATAAACGAAATCGGCGCATCTTTTTCTTCATCGAAAGTAACCATTTCCCAGGCATCGCTATCATCTAAGAGTTTACGCAATAATTTATTGTTTAAACCATGACCTGACTTATAGCCGGTAAATTCACCAATTAAACTATGACCTAACAAATATAAGTCACCGATAGCATCCAGAATCTTGTGTTTAACAAACTCATCAGCACAGCGTAAACCGTCTTCATTCAATATCTTACTGTCATCGACGACAATCGCGTTATCTAAACTGCCGCCTAACGCTAAGTTGTTTTGTCTGAGCATATCTATGTCTTTCATAAAACCAAAGGTACGCGCACGGCTGACTTCTTTTACAAACGTCGTTGAAGAAAAATTCATCGTCGCTGTTTTTACGTCTTCTTCAAAAGCGGGATGCTCAAAGTCAATCGTAAACGAGACTTTAAAACCATCAAATGGCTCAAAGGCGGCCCATTTATCGCCTTCTTCTACGCGCACACTGCGTTTGATACGAATATATTGTTTAGGGCTGTCTTGCTCTTCGACACCCGCTGATTGCAGCAAGAACACAAACGGCCCGGCGCTACCATCCATAATAGGCACTTCTGCCGCGCTGACATCGATAATCGCGTTATCGATACCTAAACCGGCAAATGCCGATAATAAATGCTCAATCGTTGAAATTTTGACATCACCAGACACCAGTGTCGTCGATAACACGGTTTCGCCTACATTGCGAGGATGCGCTTGAATAGTGACTGGCTCGGCTAAATCGACACGGCGAAATCTAATACCGGTATTCGGTTCTGCAGGCCTTAAGGTTAGATAAACTTTTTCACCGGTGTGTAAACCTACGCCCGTAGCCCTAATCGTATTTTTTAAAGTTCGCTGTTTAATCATAATGTTGAATGGTTAGCCTTAATCTACAAGGATGTGGTGAATGCAGAAAACGCAGGAGCAGTTTTCTGCAATCCTAAAATAAAGACAAAAATGCTATCACATCTACACGAATTTCAGAACTTAAGGCTAAGTTATACTCTGAACGGTCTCGTTCGGTATCCTGTGTTGCTATAGCTGTAGGGTGCGCTGTGCGCACCTTTTTTCATTGATTTTTAAATGATGTTATAAAGGTGCATACAGCGGCACCCTACCCACCTAAAAACCGAATGTGACCGTTTGAAGTATATGTGATAGTACTGTCAACAACCAATATACACATCATCAACTAAGTATGCATAGTTTGAAACAATAAATAATGCTAATTTAACGCTCTTTTAACATTCTCTCGGCCTGGATGTTTTATCGACACACGCCACTTATGCTAAGCCCGTTTTCTCAGCCTATGCAAACGTCTGCGCGCGCGTCTAACTCAGAGCTGTCAGGCTTATTAGAGCAACGCTATCGGGCGTTAATCGCTAAAACCAACCTGCAATTCGACCCTGCTCAACATCAAGCGACCCAGTTACTGCAAACCTTAATGGAACGGCTGTGCTACCGGTTAAATTATCAGCGCTTAACTTTTAGCCAAAAATTACGCGCAGCTAAACCCGAACCCTGCCCAAGTTTATATTTATTCGGGGATGTAGGCCGTGGTAAATCAATGTTAATGACATTATTTTATGAAGCCTGTCCCATCGATAAAAAACGTCGGGTTCACTTTTAGTATTTTCATGCTAGAAGTCCACGCGTTCATTCATCAATGCCAACAACAAGGCCAAGTCGATGCGATTCCTCTACTCGCCGAAAAAATAAAACAAGACTTAAACTTACTGTGTTTTGATGAGTTTCATATCACCGATATTGCCGATGCGATGATTTTAGGTCGGCTCTTCAGTCAATTATTTGAACTCGGTGTCGTCGTCGTGATGACATCCAATCGACATCCGAAAGACTTGTATCAAGGTGGCTTATTACGGGAACAGTTTTTATTTTTTATCAAAGTATTACAAGGTTCAGCACAAATTGTTGAACTGGTCGCCGATAAAGACTACCGCCTAGACCGCCAGCCTGCTGAACAAAGCTGTTATTATTATCCGCTAGCCCCTTCAGCTGAACAGTTTGCGTTAACTTGGTTTGCTAAACTGACTAATAATGCCGAACTCACGCCAGGATTTTTAACGGTGTTTGGTCGCCGCATTGCGCTAACCGCCGTACACAATAAAGTCGCATTAACTAGCTTCGATGTTTTATGTGTCGATGCGTTAGGTTCTGCCGATTATTTAGCCCTAACCCAGCAATTCGATTATTTAATCGTAACTAACATCCCCAAACTCACCGCCGATAAACGTAACGAAGCCAAACGCTTAGTCACGTTAATTGATGTGTTATACGAGCATAAGATTAAATTGATTTGCACCGCCGAAGTTAGCGCCTTCGATTTATACCTAGAAGGTGACGGCGCATTTGAATTTAGACGCACTGTGTCACGTTTAATTGAAATGCAATCGCGGGATTATTTTGGCTAACGTTTGACGAGTAGTTTTACCTAACTAAATAATAAAATTAAAAGCCTATCTCCAACAGATTTAATACTTAACGAACCTAAGCTCTCATAAATATAGCAACCAGCACAACAAGACTTAAGATGATAAGGCATAACGCGCCACCATCCTCTTTGAGTCATTTCAGAAAGCGACTATCAGCCTTAGATAAGCCATTAATAACAGGCAAAGTCTATCCATAAGCAAAAGCTATTTCAGTATTTTCAGACCGCGATTTGTCCGAAATAACAGTATTTTTTTTAAGGTAAAAGCTCGTTAGAACGATCAACACTTAGCTATAATTAAACTTTAATCAGTTATACCGAAACTTATTTTTTCAAATCGTCTGCATAACCTGTATAAAAACAATCCACCTGCCCCGTTAAATTAAAAGGGATTAGTTGCTATGCAAAAGCCTTTTATTTTTGAATATATTGTGTCTATTGTCAGACTAATACCATCTGGAGCCAATAATGAAAATAAACCTGCCAGTCACCGATAAAGAAATACTGATGCAAAAAGGTGAAATACTGCTTAGTCGCACCGATTTGAAAGGACGAATCACCTATGTCAACGATGCATTTGTAAAAATCAGCGGCTTTACAAGAGACGAGCTTATAGGCGCAAATCATAATATTGTTCGCCATCCAGATATGCCAGCATCAGCCTATGAGGATTTATGGCATAACCTTAAACAAGGCAGACCTTGGACAGCGCCTGTTAAAAATAGAACAAAATCGGGCGATTTTTACTGGGTTGAAGCTAACGTTGTGCCGATATTTGAAAATGGCCAAGCAAAAGAATATTTGTCAGTACGTTATCCACCGGCAAGAGAACAAGTTAACAATGCCGAGAAGCTATATAAACTAATCAACGAAAATAAAGCGACTTTAAAACCGACAGGGTTTAAAGCCTTCTTAAAAAATATCCATGAAACTGATATAACCAAAAAAACGGCTTTTGGTTTAAGTTTGCTATTAGGATTAGTTTGTTTACTCGTTTATCGATTATCGTTATCACAGGAATATGGCCTGATAACTTTCGCTTTAGCATTAACCCTCATCGCCGTAGCTGTCATTAGTAGCATCATACATGACGTTATTCAAAAGCTTGAAAAATGCATTTTCTCGATTTACTGCATCGCTGAAGGGAAATATAAAAACCGCTTTGACCTAGACAGAAATGATCAAATTGGTGACTTGTTGCGGGGCATTTACACTATGCAAGTCAACTTTAACTCGCACTTAGCTGAAACACGGCAAACTGCCGCCGATGCACAGCGATTAAATCAAGCGTTAGATAATACTAACTCAGGTGTGATGGTTGCCGATGCAAATTTCAATATCATGTATATGAATAATGCGATTAAAAAGTTATTCAAATCTGCTGAACAGGATATTCGTCAACAAATTCCAAACTTTAGCGCTGATAAATTGATTGGCAGCAGCATTGATTTCTTCCATAAAAACCCAAACCATCAACGGCAAATGCTAGACCAATTAACTCATTCTATCAGCACTGAATTCGTCATAGGCGGACACACCATGAGAGTCGTCGCAAGCCCTGTCATTGATGCATCTAACGAACGAATTGGCTTTGTCGCAGAATGGTTAGACCGAACGGCCGAAGTAACGATTGAGCAAGAAATTAACCAAGTTGTTTCGGCAGCCGTATCAGGCGATTTTAGCCAAAGAATCAGTGAACATAACAAGCAAGATTTTTTCCTAAGTTTAGGTAAAAAATATCAATCAATTACTTGATACCAGCGATACAGGCCTTAACGAAGTGGTCAGAGTGCTAAAAGCACTGGCTAAAGGCGATTTAACCGAAAAAATAACCAATAACTATACCGGTACTTTTGGCGTGCTAAAAGATGATTCAAACACGACGGTAGATAAGCTCAAAGAGTTGATATATCAAATCTTAGAGTCTAGTGATGCGATTCATGTAGCGGCTAGAGAAATAGCATCGGGCAATAATGATTTGTCGCATAGAACTGAACAACAAGCCGCCAGCTTGGAACAAACCGCAGCGAGTATGGAAGAACTCACGTCAACAGTTAAAGCGAATACTCAAAGCGCTAATCAGGCTAGTGAGTTGGCGATAGAAGCATCAGCCATTGCCAGCCAAGGCGTTAGCGTAGTCAATCAAGTTTCAACGACGATGGAAGACATTAACCATGCGTCCTTTAAAATTAGCGATATTATCGCTGTGATTGACGATATCGCTTTTCAAACCAACATCTTAGCGCTGAATGCAGCAGTCGAAGCGGCTAGAGCTGGTGATAAGGGCAAAGGTTTTGCTGTCGTTGCGATTGAAGTGCGTAATCTTGCTCAACGTGCAGCGAAAGCGGCAGGCGAAATTAAGGATTTAATTCATAACTCTGTTGATAAAGTTCAACAAGGCTCAAGGCTTGTAACCGATGCAAGACAGACTATGGAAGAAATTGCTACTTCAATCAGAAATGTAACAGCCATTATGGCTGAAATAGCAGCCGCCTCAACCGAACAAAGCGCTGGTATTGAACAAATTAATCAAGCCATTTCACAAATGGACACAATGACTCAACAAAATGCTGCGTTAGTCGAACAAGCCTCGGCAGCAGCAGAATCGATGGAAGAGCAAGTACAAACCTTATCAAAAACTGTCGCTTACTTTCAATTAAATCATGGTAAACCTGCATTTTCGCAAAGCCATGCGGCACCACAAACGAGTAAAGTCGCTATCGCTAAACCTATTCCAGCGATAACCGCTATTCAAAATGACGAATGGGAAGAGTTTTAATAACACTCCCGTTTTAAAACTCCAGAGCATGGTGTACCCGGCTCTAGTTTTCGGCTTTTACAGCTCGCTACGCGTACCTTTTTTATTGATTTAGTACGATTTTATAATGGTACGGACAGCGTACTCTACTCAAAAAAAACAGAAAATATGAACGTTCACAGTCTATATGGCTAGCAAAATAACTGGAAGTACACCCTGCAATAGTTTTCAGCGACAACAGACATGTCACACTTTGCAGCGCTAGCCCATATTTTTGTAGCCCTACGCCACGGTTTACAGTAAAGTGTTTGCTTACTGATTTTCTAGGTTTTATAGACTGTGATGAATATTCGTTTTTTCGCTTTGCTGCTTTTATCGTCATTATCGCTGTGTTTACCCTCTTTCGTATTAGCCGAACCCTCTGTTAACGCTGCAAGAAAACCTCTCGATTTAACCCAACACTGGGTAGGTTATGTTGCTATTGCCATTTTTAGTATTGCTTACATACTCGCAATGCTAGAAGAAGTCACAGAGCTGCGAAAGTCAAAACCTATGGTACTCGCCGCAAGCTTAATTTGGATTGCAATAGCGCTCATTTATGCTAACGGCAACATCAGTGAAACGGCGTCACATTCGTTTAGAACCGCTCTCGAAGGCTTTGCCGAATTGTTTTTATTTATTATGGTGTCTATGGCGTACTTAAATGCTATGGAAGACCGGGGTATTTTTGAGAACTTACGCATTTGGCTATTAAGCAAAAGTTTTAGTTACCGACAATTGTTTTGGATTACCGGGGTCATGTCATTTTGGCTATCATCGGTCTGCAATAACCTAACCACCGCTTTGTTAATGGGCGCGGTGGTCATGGCGGTAGGTAAAGATAATAAACGCTTTGTCACCACGGCCTGCGTTAATATCGTCGTCGCTACCAATGCTGGTGGCTCATTTAGCCCGTTTGGCGATATTACTACGCTACTGGTATGGCAGAAAGGCCAAGTGCCTTTTGCTAGCTTTTACTCGCTGTTAGTACCTGCTATCGTCAATTTTGCATTACCGGCAGCGCTAATGCATTATTTTGTTCCCAAAGCACAACCAGCCGCCTCAAACGAAAAACCTGCCATGAAGCGCGGTGCCGTAACTATCATTGTATTGTTTTTATTAACCATTATTACTGCGGTAGCCTTTGAAAACTTTCTCGATTTACCGCCCGCCGCCGGTATGTTAATGGGTTTAACTTATTTGAAATTCTTTAGTTATTACCTACAACAAACGGTAGGTAAAACCAATGAGCAACATAGCGTGTTAAAGTCAGATGCGATGGATATGCCCAAATTAGCAGACAATCAATCATTTGATGTCTTTGAAAAAGTCGCTCAACTCGAATGGGATACCTTATTATTTTTCTACGGCGTCATGATGAGCGTCGCTGGGCTTAGTTTCATTGGTTACCTGAACTTCGCCTCCGAATTTTTATACGGCAAAATCGACCCTACCATCGCTAATATTTTAGTCGGCATTTTCTCGGCGTTTATTGATAACGGTACGATTATGTACGCCGTATTAACCATGGACCCGAACATCTCGCAAGGGCAATGGCTATTGGTAACCTTAACGGCGGGTGTAGGCGGTAGTTTATTAGCGATTGGCTCAGCCGCCGGAGTAGGCTTAATGGGACAAGCCAAAGGCATTTATACCTTTAGCTCGCATTTAAAATGGATGCCGGTGATTTTAATCGGATATTTTGGCAGTATTGGCGCGCATTTTTTGCTGAATAGTCGTTTTTTTTAATTTACAAAGCTCAACCAGAGTAACACGACGGTTGAGCTTTGCCTTGTAAATAGGAAGCGAGCGGGTCTACATGAAAGCGATTATTCATTGCAGTCCGACCTAGTAACATTCTAAATAACATATTATCGCGATTCGTTAACGTCATCTCCGCCTGAAATACCTGTTGTCCAAGCACAATAGGTGTTTCTATCACATAGCGCAGTTGCCTATGCCCGCCTGAATCAGACACCATGCGTTGATCTTTAACCAATGCATGGCATTCAACCACAGTATGGGTATTACGCTGCATAGGGTGTACCGCAAACATAACCCACGCTTGTCCATTTTGTTGATAAGGCTCTATAGTAAACGCATGAATCGTCGAACTACGCGCGCCGGTATCGATTTTAGCTTTAATTAACGGGATATTTAATGCAGGTAACGCTACCCACTCACGCCAGCCTAATAAAGGTTTAGCTGTTGTCATTGTTCACCTTGTCTTATGTTTGTTTCAATCCACACCCGATCTCATCCGTCAAGTGACACCCGCCGACGGATAGAGGCCGGTGGATTGTCCCCCCCCCATAAACCGGGAAATTGCTGAGAAGGATAACGAGGCTCGCGTATCGTTGTCAAAATATACCCCCTGAGAGGGGAGTTTCAGACCCGCAAGGAAATCTGATGAATTGGTCGGTTTACATTATTTTATGCACAGATGGCAGTCTTTATACCGGCGTTACCACCGATATGTCCAGACGTTATCAACAACACACTCAAGGCAAAGGGGCAAAATATTTTTATGGGCGAAAACCTAAGGAATTAGTTTTCTTAGAAAATGGGCATAGCAAACGCACGGCTTGCCAACGTGAGGCAGCAATAAAAAAATTACCAAAACTTAAAAAGCTTGAATTGATTGATTTAGCGAAACCACTAGAATTCAAGTAGTCCCAGAATGACGCAGAAAATAAGCAAAAAAAAACGGCTCATATAGAGCCGTTGAGAGAAGGATTTGAACTCTAAGTGTCCTTGGAGGGAGCATTGCATCTCAAGAGTTGAGTCTATCTTAGCGTTACGATGCGGCACTGACTATGTGACACATTGTCGCGTGACAGATTGTCGCATCCCACCCACCTGCCCACAGTTAAGCCATTTTGAAGTACAAAGCTTACTTTGTACGGTATTTAAACCTGTGCAAGGCAAGCCTTGCACTCCGATAATCGGATGTTTAGAGCTACCTGCCACCCAAGTTTTATACCGCCCCATATTGAGCCGGTTTATGATGCGCTAAGCATTTCTGGTGTACTATAAACTCACTTTACCGGCCCAGACTGGGTTAAAATCAGAAAAATGCTGAGCGCTAACAACATCAATCAACAAAGGGGAATGGTATGCAAAAAATTATTATTAAACACATGGCAGGCTCAAAATCGAATCAAACAGAAACGTTTGAGTTACCGATAAAAGAATTGGTTTTTGGCCGTGAAAGCTCATGCCAAATCGTGTTCGACCCTGAAAAAGACGACTTAGTTAGCCGTTTTCATTGCAAAATCACGGTACAAAACGATAACGAATTTTTACTGACGGACTTAAATAGCCGTAACAAAACCTTTGTCAATCAAAAAGAAATTACTGCCCCTACCCTACTTAAGGTAGGCGATAGCGTGCAACTTGGTAAAGGCGGTGCGCAATTCACCTTTGATTTAGACCCTAGACCACAAACAGCCGCTAAAGAAACGCGAATCGGAGAAGCATTTTCATCGGCAGGTGCAACGAGAGAACATAGAGTCGAGCCGAGTTTTGCTGACACCAGCGCAGCGACCAACGAACAACCGGCTAAATCTGGCATTGGCAAAAACACCGCGATGCACATGATTCATGAAGCCGAAAACCAAACCCGTAAAAAAATGCTTAATTATGGGGCCGGTATTATTGGCTTAATCTTACTCATATCGGGAATTTTTGTTTACACCACTAACCAAGATAAAGCGGAGCTTCAACAAGTCGTCGCAACGAAAACGCAGGAAGTTGCGACTAAGACCGAAGAAGTCGCCGCCAAAACAGAAGAACAAAACGCTATTATTGCTAATCAACGCGCGGTCATCGAAGATTTAACGGCTAAACAGGGCATGAACTCGGCCGAGATTTTCAAAAACTACGGTAACTCAACGGTATTAATCGAAACCAGTTGGAAACTCGTTCATGTGCCTACCGGCAAACAAGTGTTTCAAAAATTTGCTTGTGTAGAGCAAAAAARAAGGCAAAATGTGCCACCAAAAAAAAAA